>JAZQPN010000052.1:0-6751 GCA_045628585.1 Bacteroidales bacterium
CTGCAAAGTCTTGATGATGAGGCTGTTTTCAACCGACCATTTCATCAGGTTGGCGCGGATGTCGGCATCGTCTTGAGGTTCAATGATCCAATGGTTGCCTTTGGCGTGTTGCACCTTGCTCACCATTGGGATGTGACGCAGTTGTTGTTCGGTGACTTCGGTCTCAAACTCAACGATGATGACGTTGTTTGACGTGTTGGCCTGTTTCAGGTTCTCAATCTTGTCATCGGCGACCACCACACCTTTATTAATAATAATGGCACGCGAGCAGATGGCTTCCACTTCTTGCATGATGTGGGTGGAAAGCAACACCGTCTTTTCCTTGCCCAAATCGGTGATGAGGTTGCGAATGTCGACCAGCTGGTTCGGGTCGAGGCCAGAAGTAGGTTCGTCGAGGATGAGCACCTGCGGGTCGTGCATCATGGCTTGGGCTAGACCCACGCGCTGGCGGTAGCCCTTCGAGAGCGCGCCGATTTTCTTGTGGGCTTCCAAGCCGAGACCGGTCTGTTCAATCATTTCTTCGATGCGTTTCTCGGCTTCCTTGCCCGTCAGATGATGCACGCCAGCCACAAACTGAAGGTATTCGCGCACGTACATATCTAAATAAAGCGGGTTGTGCTCCGGCAGGTAACCCACGATTTTCTTCACTTCCATAGGATTATCCATCACGTCGAAACCGTTGACGCTCACGGTTCCCGAGGTAGGCGGAATAAAGCAGGTTATGATTTTCATCAAAGTGGATTTGCCGGCTCCATTCGGGCCGAGAAGTGCCACGATGCCTTTGTCGACATTCAGCGTGACATCGTTGAGGGCGAGCTGTTCGCCATATTGTTTGGTGATATGATTGATTTCGATTGCCATTTGCGGAAATTTTGGTGCAAAATTACAATATTAATCCAATCATTTTGAAAAAAACACTATTTTTGCGGCCTCGTTAAAACAGTCCATTATCTTCTTCATGTACTGCTAACGCATTGATTTATGGGCGAAAATGAATTAATGCACAAAAAAGTTTGCAGTTATCGAAGAAAGGTGTAATTTTGCACGCTCAAAATAGAGTAGTGTTTTATTGAATTGGATAAACATATAAACAAGAAAATGAATTACTTAAGTTACAAAACAGTAAGCGTCAACAAGGAAAATGCCAACAAGAAATGGTATGTTATCGATGCTGAAGGTCAAATCCTCGGCCGTCTGGCTACTGAGGTTGCCATGATTCTGCGTGGCAAAAAGAAGGCATGCTATACTCCCCACAGCGATTGTGGTGATAATGTCATCATTATCAATGCAGAGAAGATCATCCTGACTGGCAACAAGATGGATGAAAAGTACTATGTCCGCTACACTGGCTACCCGGGTGGCCAGCGCGTCCGTACCGTCAAGGAACAGTTGAAGAGAAAGCCTATCGCTGTCATCGAACATGCCGTTAAGGGTATGCTCCCAAAGACAAAGCTCGGCAACGCCATCTTCAAGAACCTCTACGTTTACGAAGGACCAGAACACAAGCAGCAGGCTCAACAACCTATCGAACTCAAAATTAACACAATTAAGAAATAATCATGGAAGTTATCAACGCTTTAGGTAGAAGAAAGACCGCCGTTGCCCGCATCTATATGAAGGCTGGCAATGGTAACATTACGGTGAACAAGCGCGACTACAAGGAGTACTTTCCAACAAGCATCCTCCACTATGTGGTTGAACAACCTCTCATGCTGACCGAAAATATGGGTAAGTATGACATCAAGGTCAACCTCGATGGTGGTGGCATCAACGGTCAAGCTGAAGCCCTTCGTCTGGCTATCAGCCGCGCCCTTTGCGAAATCGACGCCGAGTATCGTCCTACCCTGAAGAAGAATGGCCTCATGCGCCGCGACCCACGTATGGTCGAACGTAAGAAGCCAGGTCAGCCAGGTGCCCGTAAGAAGTTCCAATTCAGCAAACGTTAAGCTCTCAAAAGCCAAGCGATTTTGTTTAGTATCCAAATTGCTGAGATTTTTCTTGCAGAGAACTACTTGGCAATTGTATTTAGTGAATGTAAACATTTAAAAGAAAACTCATGACACAAGTAACATTTGAAGAATTATTAGATGCCGGTTGTCATTTCGGACATCTCAAGAGAAAATGGAATCCGAACATGGCTCCTTATATTTTCATGGAGCGCAATGGCATCCACATCATCGACCTTTATAAGACCCAGGCTAAGATGGACGAAGCAGCTGCTGCTCTTTGCCAACTGGCCAAATCAGGCAAGAGAGTCCTTTTCGTTGCTACCAAAAAGCAAGCTAAGGAAGTCGTTGCCGACTATGCTAAGAGAGTCAACATGCCATACGTCACCGAACGTTGGCCTGGCGGCATGCTCACCAACTTCGCCACCATCCGTAAGGCTGTGAAGAAGATGGCCAGCATCGACAAAATGATGCAGAGCGATGCTTACAAGAGCCTCTCAAAGCGTGAAAAGCTCCAGATCGAACGCGAACGCGAAAAGCTCGACAAGAACCTCGGTTCAATTGCCGACCTTAGCCGTCTGCCTTCAGCTCTGTTCGTAGTCGACATCATGAAGGAACACATCGCTGTTGCTGAAGCCCGTAAGCTCAACATCCCTACCTTCGCTATCGTCGATACCAACACCAATCCTAACCTCATCGATTTCCCAATCCCTGCTAACGACGACGCTTCAAAGTCAATCGCCCTCATCCTCGGCAAGATGGTAGAAGCTATCGAAGAAGGCATCAACGAACGTAAGAACAACAAGGATCTCGTCGACGAACCGGAAGAAGACTTCGAAGAAGAAAAGGAAGAAACTCAGGAAGAAGAAAACAAGGACGAAAGAAGACCTCGTGGCAACAGACGTCCTCGTAAACCTATCGCTAAGAAATAATTAGTGTGCTGCTGGCCGTTTGCTTTTCGCTTTTAGCCGTTAGCCTTCCGCCGATAGCTAAAAACGGCAAACAGCCAGTTGCTTTTTTAATAACCTTAAAAAGAAAGAATTACAATGAATATTACCGCTGCTCAAGTTAACGAACTGAGACAAATGACAGGCGCCGGCATGATGGATTGCAAGAAGGCTCTTGTTGAAACCGAAGGTAACATCGAACAGGCTATCGACATCCTCCGCAAGAAGGGTATGGCCAAGGCTGCTAAGCGTGCTGACCGCACCGCTTCTGAAGGCTGCGTCCTTTCAAAGTGCACCGAAGATCATAAGTATGCCGCCATCATCATGCTGAACTGCGAAACCGATTTCGTCGCTAACAACGCCGACTTCGTTAAGTTCACGCAGGATATGCTGAATATGGCTGTCGAAAACCGCATCAAGGACATCGATGCCCTGAAGGCTGCTGAATACAACGGCATGACCGTTGAAGCTGCCATCACCAATGAAGGTGCTGTGACTGGTGAAAAGACCGAACTTGGTGCTTTCAAAGTCCTCGAAGGCGAATATGTGACCAACTATAACCACCCAGGCAACCGTCTGGCCGTTATCCTTGAAATGAACAAGACTTTCGCTACAGTTGATGAAGTCGCTCACGAAGTCGCTCTGCACGTCGCAGCTATGAACCCAATGGCTGTCAGCGAAGCTGCTATCCCACAGGAAGTGAAAGACCGCGAACTTAGCGTTGCTATTGAAAAGACCAAGCAGGAACAGGTCGACAAGGCTGTTGAAGTTGCTCTGAAGAAGGCTGGCTTCAACCCAGCATGGTTCGACAGCGAAGCTCACATCGAATCCAACATGGCTAAGGGTTGGTTCACACAGGAAGACGCTGACAAGGTCCGCGAAATCAAGGCTAAGACCGCTGAAGAAAAGGCTGCTAACCTGCCTGAACAAATGATTGCCAACATCGCTAATGGCCGTCTGAACAAGTTCTTCAAGGAAAACTGCCTGCTGAACCAGGTTTCTCTCGTTGCTGATCCTAAGACTGTCGCTCAGTTCATCCAGGATGGCGATAAGGAAGCTACCGTGAACACCTTCGTCCGCATTAAGCTTGGCGAATAATTTTTCGGATATACGCTAATAATGAAAAGAGGCACTCAAATGAGTGCCTCTTTTTGGTTTTTATTTGTAGAGATGTTGCACGCAACGTCTCTACAGGACTAGTCAATTTTCATTGTAATTTACCGTTTAACAACCATTTTCGTCAGGAATGTTTTCCCTTCTGAATCTTCAATGCGCAGCATATACACGCCTTCCGCCAGACCATCCAATGAGATGCTGGCTGCGTTTTCAATAGTTTTCGCTAACTGTCCGAAAGTGTTGTATAGCTGGATTACAGTTGGTTCAATGCCTTCAATCATTATTGTGTTTGATGCGGGATTAGGATAGACTTTCATTTCGTCCGTGTGCGTTTCGTCCATTCCGTCAACCGACCAATACACCCTTACGAAATACTCAGACTCGTTGTATCTTGAACGTGCTGGAGCGGAATAGCAGTCTGAGGCTTGATAGTAGGCCACTACCTTGTAAAGATAAGAGGTCTCGTCATCCAATGTGGTGTTGTCAGTGTAGGAAGTGTAGCTGGCGCCGAGCGTCTTGATTTGCTGCCAGTTCATGTCGGTTTCCTTGGTGCGGTAGATGTAAAATCCAGAGAGACCGTCGTGAGGTTGGGGCGTTTCCCAAGTCAGTTTCACTTTGTTGCTGCTGGTCGTTTCATACCATAGGTTAGTAGGCGGTTGGCAGCCATCGCCTATGGTGACGCAGATTTCGTTGCTTGGTTCGCTTTCGCCCGAAGTGCAGAATGTCGTTACCCGATAACAGTTGCCGCCATGATTCGGCTCTCCATCTATGAATGTGGTGGCTGGGCTATGCACGGTATGCAGTAATGTGCCATTGCGATACACATTGTAATCCATTGTTTCGTCCAAGGCTTCCCATGTCAGCACCACAAGGTCGTCTTCCGCAAAGGCGTTAAAGCCTGTCGGCGTGCCGCAATCCGAACCGTTGCCGCAATTGTTGTTCGTCCGGAGGAAAGTTCCTTCTTCAATGCCATCTAATGAACCGGAATAGGAATAAACAATTTGGTTTTCAGCGTTTTTGATAACGAAATTTACATTGTCAACCGTACTGTTTCCTTTGGCAAAAGCGAAAGAGACATGTCCCAAAGGCACATCTACAGAAAACGTCTCGCTGTTTGTTTGTGTTGTCACGGAAGCTATCACTTGCATCGCATTGTTGATTATTTGGATTGAAGCTCCCTGCCAGCCGTTGAAAGAGGTGGTGCCAGCTTCGATGGTCCATGCGCAGGAAGGTCCGAAGCGCACGGCGTTTTCACGGGCAGCTCTTCCGTGATTTCCGTTGTTCACCGCATACACTTGGTAATCGTGTAAGCCGTAAAACGGCACTTCATCGGTGATTTCCATAGCTGCACCTGGAGTGACATCGTCCTGGGTGAAAACAACTCTGCCGTCACATTTGACAATGATTTGGTCGATGTGTGTCAAGTTGCTGTTGTTTAAGGCTTTCGTCGGGTTGTTCCAACGCACGGTGCATGTGTAAGAATCATCGGAAAGCGGCTGAACAGTCAAGTTGGCCGGCGCTTTGGGCGTGTTGTTATAAACATCGAGCGGCATGGCATCGGCTATCATCTTTTGAGCCACGTTCCAAGTCTGGTTGTAGGTGTGCAGGTTGTCGATGCTGAAATAGCCGTCGAGAACACCGCCCCAGCTCCAGTTGATATGAAACAGGCCATTGTCGTCATAACCATCGCAAATGAAAGAGTGTCCCATGTTAGCACCATCGGTGCCTGCATATAGGATTGGGATGTTCATGTCCAAGGCGTCTCGCATCATGCTCACCCATTCATCGTATGAATAATCGTCTCTCTCCAAATTGTGCGAAGTGCTATAACCGAAATAGGAACTCATTGCGGATGGAATGTTTTGGTGCAAGGCTCCGCTGCCGTAGGCACCATATTCCATATTGACGCTTACGCCGCAATGGAATATCAGCGGACCTACATAATGTTCGTTTCCTTGCAGTGATTCGGGCATCTCGTCCCAATGATAGGTGGTTGCGCCGAAATCAGCACTTATGGTGCCATAAAGATAGCTGTTGTAAGAATGAGTGCCAGTGCCTTGCTGCGGATGATTCCAATATTTCATCACCTGCGCCATTGAGGTTGCCACACATCCCGCGTATGTACAACCGCAAGGGCCTTCGTTGTCTTTTGGACAATGTGAGTTGTAGTAACACTCCTGGTCCCAACGTGTACCGATTAAAGGGTCGACGACTACCGATTTCGAGCTTTGCGTTTTGCCGCAACGTTCAAGGTTTTCCCATTCCTTGGCAATCACATAATCAGCTTTTTCCAGTTCTTCTTCCGCAAAATCAACGGATTGGCCGTATCCGTCAAGGAAGTACCGCAAGCCCGCTGGTATGTGGTTCCCGTCAAAATAGCCCGTTTCGGAATAGCCGAGGATGGGACTGGTATGATTGCAGGCCGAAACGATGACGAAGCCATCGGGAATGCCGTTGAAGACATGGTACGAAGGGTTGCCTTTTTCGGTGACAGCCGTGCAAACCCATTCCAATGATGTGCTTTCGGCAAAATTGGCTTCAACAAACTTTGCGCCTAATCTTGCTGCCTGTTGCTTGTCAACGGTTCCTGCCAAGGCCGAAACCCGGATGAAAGCAGTATCTGAGTATAGTTGTCCTTCACCGTCAATGCTGATTCCATAGCTATATGCATTTGTATTAAAAGGTTGTAGAGTGTCGGAACAATTAAAATTTCTATTAATATTGTAGGTCGTGACTTGTGCA
>JAZQPN010000053.1:0-6539 GCA_045628585.1 Bacteroidales bacterium
TCTTTGCAATCCTGTCTTCTCCATACCCTTCTTCATAGTGAAGCCGTATTACCTCGTCGTAATACTTGGCCTGTTTTTCTGTCCAGTGTTTGAGCATTGTTGTCTCTTCTTTGTGAGTCAACTTTTTTCAGGGAAAGACAAAGAGGAATTTCTGTTTCTTCAAATTTTCCTTTTGTCACATGAACCATACCCGAACCATGTGATTTAGAATACAATTCCTTTATTATAGATGTTAATGCATAATACAGATACATTTTAGACACATTTTGTTTAGGCAAAACCTTAAAAATGTGCTGATTCAACCAAGCCTCACCACCATTCCAAATATATGTACCCAACGAAGCCGCCCATGCGAACAACAAATCCCCATCATGAAGCAAATATTTTTCTTCATGTTCCGCATCAGAGTAATGATAAACAGCACTTTCATCATTTAGATTTTGGATTCTAACAATAGGAAGTCCTTTCTCTTTCCATTCAGAAGGTTTGAACGGTCTACCATTAATGTAGTCTGCTACTTCTCCGAGTTTGTATGTTGGGTATGTAGATGCCATATTTATAAATCTCCATAAGAATAGTTGTTTTTATACAACTCTCTATCATAAGGGGAAGAGTTTTTGCAATGAGGACAGTTTGCCAATCCATATCCATTACAGTTTATTTGAATCAATTTTTGTTCAGCATCCCAGCAATGTGAACAATACCTGATTTTTTGCAAATCACTTTTAAGAGTGACAAACAGTTCGCTGTGCCTTTCAATATCCTCTTCCAATTTTTTATTATCTTTCAATTGCTTGTTCTCAAGATTCAATTCGGCAATTATTTTTTGCATTTCCAATGCTTGCGAACCTAAATCCAAAAGCTGTCGATACAAATCGATATTGTCGGCTTGCTGAACTATTTTAGCCACATCTTTAATTCCATCGTAAAGACTCATAATTATTTCCCTTTGCTATTCAAATAATTAATAAAAGCACTGCAAGAAACTATCATAAACAATGCTTCATCTGCTGTAGGCATATATTTCTCTGATTCATCCATTAATGCGTGGCGTATGCCTGTTGTAGGTTGGTTCGTATAATCGTATAATTTACCAAAAGCATCCTTCAACACTTTGGGTATTGCCAATCCTGAACTTTCTAATCTATTCAGTGCCTTTCCTAATGTTTCTTCTCCTGTTTTTTCTCTACAAAAAGCTTCAACGGACGAAATTGATTCCTTGATGGAATTTCTGTAATCAGGATTGGTTTTATCGGAATAATGCTCTAAAGCTTTTGACAAATGTTGCTTTATGTTATCTGCATTTTCGGACATGGATTGTTCTATCGCTTTTATTTCTTGTTCGTCGGTAATTTCTACTATTTTATTGTCTACAATACGATAGGCGAAACAGAGTCTTTCAAATTCAAAATTGAGGGAGTTAATAAATAGAACTGCATTTTTTCTGATTTGTGGATTTTGATGATTAGCAATATACTTTATGGTCATCTCTATCAAGTCCAATTTACGGAACCAATCATGATTAAGAGATTGTATATATTTAGTTGCTACGACATCATAATTATGGTAATCAAATAGGCGCTGATTAAGAAAATATTGCCATAAAAATAATTCTATGGATTGATATGGATTATCATATGCACTCACATATCTCAAATTATCTTGAAGTTTATCAAAGCAACTGCAAATTGCGTTGCATATTTCGGGTGTGAGTTGTTCTCTAATCAAGACTTTAGATGGTTTTAGATAACCATATCTTTCAGAAAATAAAGCCATGTTTTATCGTATTGTTTTGTATATCACCTAATCTTTTAAAATTCAGGACAATATTGTTTTGGAATGAGTGGCAGAGGATTTTCGTTAAACTGGTGCAACTGTGCGTATGTTATTTTTTTATCATGTGCCAAAGTTCCTACTATGATAGCTCCGTTTATTTCCAGTTCTTTTGCTCCTTGAGCTATTTTTGCGGCCGTCAAATACTTCATCGAAGAAGAATAGTATCTGCAAATGGTGTGATGCAACAGCGCTCCCTGCGCCAATTGATTGGCTTCTTCTTCCTGTTTATCAGCGTTTTGCTCTACTATATTATCCATGAAACATTGCTTTTTATTAATGTGTAATAGAACATGAGCTATTTCATGGGCAACCGTAAACCAAAAATTATCAATTCTTTTATATCTTGCAGTATAGGCAACAACAGGATTTTCTCCATCCATAAAAGCAGCCCCATCAAGATAGGTTTTTTGTAAATGCTCCAAAACAAGAAACTTCACCCCACACTGTTGCAGCTGCTTTAAAAACTCCGAAATGCCATTTGGCATTATGGTAAACCTATGCATTTCATCATATAGGTTCTCTAATGCCTCTTTGTCGTATGTCGGGACAACAATTTTTTCTGCACATAGTTTGGCTTGTCGTGCCCAGCATTGTAAGGCGTAAAAATCATATTGCTTATAAGCGTCAGATTTTTTACATGCGATTTTCAGGTTAGATGAATTTTTCAAGAAGTCAAAATCAAGTGATTGGACATTCCAAAAGTCCTTTACTTGTTTTTCTAATTCTACAGCATCTTTGCTTTTGGATAGCCATCCCTTTTTGCACATTTCAGCGACAGGCATAAATTCATAGATTGGAGATTTCACTTTTACTTCTTTTTGTTTCTCTGTTTCTCCTTCGATAAATTTACGATAGGTAATTTCATGATTCATCCATGTTTGGGCAGAAATGCCGAATGCTTCTTGCAGCAATTGTGCCGTTTCGAATGTGATAGGTTGTTTGTTCTGAATCAAATGATTAACCGTTTTCAATGATAGCCCTAAAACTTCAGCTAAATCATTCTGTGTCCAGCCCCGAACATCCATTTGCCTTTGGATGAAATCTCCCGGGCCAAATACAAAATGCGGTCTGATTTCTTTTGCGTCCATTTTTTCCCCTTTCTTCATTTTTTCATTGGTAGTGATTGGTGATGTCTGTCAACCCAAATATACCTATTGTATATGATTCATTTTGCCAGTCAATTGTCATTTCAAGCCGATATTTTCTTTTAAGTCGCATCGAGTAACGTTCCGTATTGGTTAATTTCTCGAAATTCAACGATTTATCGTTCCATAAGTCATAGATGTTTGCAGCGTCAATTATACTTTGGACACAAAAGAAATATTCCTTGATAATATCTTGTGGAAGTCTCAATTTGCGTGATTCACCCGTTTTATATAGTTTTTCTAACTCTTTATTTTTGAATATAACATCCATTTAGATATGCTTTTGCGATGCAAAAATACAAAATGTTTTGAAATAAACATATTATTTTTACATGAAAAGAAAAATAAAATATCATTTTTTACACAAAAGGTAAATTATGCCACTAATACTTCATTCAACTCCTCAATAATCTGTTCCATCTCATTTCCAAACAATTGGTACATTTTGCCTCGGCCACCTTGGGCATCGAATGGCGTGTAGTCCAAATCGTCTAAATCAAGATGATAACTGCTGATGATATGGTCTTTAATCATACGCAGCCAGTCAATTTGCTCCTGCGTAAAGCGGTTGCGGTTACCGGTGTGTTGGCGGAACAACCACGCATTAAAATTCTTATCTATCACACTATCAAACGCCGCCAATGTTTTGTCGATTCCGCAAGCGTGGCGCACCAACGAAACCAATGCGGTAAGTTCCGCCTTTGGCTGGCTTGCCTTAACATTCTCAACCGCACAATAGGCATCCCACACATACGAAGGTGCAAGCAAAGGCTTGTCCTGCTTAAGTTTTTCGAGCAGTTCCTGCGCCATTTTCAGTGTGAGGTTGCGGCGGTTGTAAGGCTGGTTGTAGAATATGCTCAATGCCATAATCTCGTCCTTGTGCTGCTCCAAATATTCGGCAAACGAATTAATGGTTTCCCTAGCTTTTTCCAAGGTAAAGGTATTAAAGCCGCTCCGCACAACAGTATCAATGTTCACAGAATCTATTTTCTGGTCGTGCAGGTTGCGAACGGTAACAATATATTCGTTCAATTCGCCATTGAAAGTACTGCTGGCAATATTGGCAAGTCTTTCCTGTGCTTTTGCGCGAATTTGTTCCTCTATGGCAGGCGTCATTTCCGATTGTGGAATTTTTTGCAGTTCCAACTGTGCCTCATCTTCAATCTTGTCTACATCGAAAACATTCAACAATTCGGCACTCATTTGTCCCAAACTCTTTCCTTTTGCAAGGAATTCTATTTTCTCACGCTCCTTTTCGGTGACTTCCCTATTCAGGCGAATCAACCGGTTTGCCAGCGAAACAAACAAATCTTCTTCCACAACACCCATGGTTACAGCCCCCAGCAAATCCTTCAACGGGACTGTAGGCTTGCGCTCCAACGGGCGGCTGTCGGTTTTCTTTGTCTGCGTTACGCCAACAGCATCAACTATCACAAAGTGTGTCTTTGCCGAGGCGGTCTTGCTCACCAGTTGCAAGGAATCCTCGTTTATAGTTCTTGTTCCTCGCCCTTTCATCTGCTCAAAGTAATTCGCGCTGCGAACATCACGCATAAACAAAAGGACCTCGAGAGCCTTGACATCGGTTCCTGTTGCAATCATATCAACGGTAACGGCAATACGTGGGTAATACTGATTACGGAAACGGTTCAGGACAGACTTCGGATCTTCGTCAATCTTGTAGGTTACCTTTTTGCAGAAATCGTTACTCTCGTTGAACTCCTCGCGGACAATCTTGATAATATCGTCGGCGTGGCTGTCGGTTTTGGCAAAAATCAATGTCTTGGGGACTTCGTACTGCCCGTTCTCGTCGTAGCGGTTTGGGTAAATCTCTTCCATCAAAGCCTTGCGGAATTGCCTGATAACGGTACGAATCTGGCTTGGATTCACTACAGACTTATCCAAGTCGTTCTTTTTGTATTCCACATCCTCGTCAACCTGCTGCCAACGAGTCTTGCGGGTAGCTTTATCACGATAATCGATATGCCAGCCAGCCTTAATCAAGCCGCCGTTTTTTGATATTTCCGTTTCTATGGTATAAACATCGTACGGCACATTCACACCATCAACCACCGATTGCTCGTAAGTATATTCACTCACGACATTTTCGTTGAAGAAACCGAATGTTCGTTTATCAGGAGTAGCAGTAAGGCCAATCAAAAATGCGTCGAAATAATCAAGAACCTGTTTCCAAAGATTGTAGATGCTTCGGTGACATTCGTCGATTACGACAAAATCAAACTGTTCAATTGGAACCTTTGCCGTATATTCAACAGGAACAGCTTTTTGTTCCTTCAGTTTTTGTTGTAACCAAGTAGATTCATTTGGATTGTCGGTCTCTGCGCTTTCGTCCAATTCCTCGCCTTTCAAAATAGAATACAAACGCTGAATGGTAGAAATGCACACTTGGCTTTCGTTCGCGATATAACTTGAATTCAACCGCTGAACATTATACAATTCCGTAAATTTGCGGTTGTCGTCGTTCGGACGGAAATTCATAAATTCCTGTTCCGCCTGTTCCCCCAAATTGCGGGTATCGACAAGGAATAAGATACGTTTTGCCTTTGCGAATTTCAGCAGACGATAAATAAACGTGATTGCAGTGAATGTCTTTCCTGCTCCTGTTGCCATCTGAATCAAAGCGCGAGGACGATTGTTTTTGAAAGATTCTTCCAAATTCACAACAGCCTTAATCTGTGCAGGGCGTAAGCCAGTTTCGTCTAATGTTGGGAAATCCTGCAATCTGCTACGGAGACTTCTTCCGTTACGAATCCATTCTGCGATAGTTTCAGGTTTATGAAAAGCAAACACCGGACGGCTACGAGGTTTCGGATCGCTATAATCAGTGAAATGCGTAACAATCCCCGTTGTTTCATACACATACACCAACGGCTCGTTGTTCAGATATTTCAGTTTGGCATTTGCATATCGAACAGACTGTTCCTCTACCTTTGTAAGATTTACTCCTTCTTTTTTACGTTTCGCCTCAATAATGCCAACAGGTTTTCGGTTAATAAAGAGAACATAATCTGCTGGGCCAGCATCCGTTTGATATTCGCGTACGGCAACACCCAAACCAGCCGAAAAATCAATCTTTGCCTTCGATTGAATTACCCAACCAGCCTGCTGTAGCAAATCATCAATTACATCACGCGCTATCTGCTCTGGATCCTGATTCATGAGTCAATGTTGTCTTACTAAAAAAGATGTAAGGAGTAGAAATTTCCTATTGCAATTTTATTCTGCAAAAATAGCATTTTTCACTTTCATTCAGAGAAGATTTAGCAAAAAAAGAAGGCTTTGCCTAATTCGGAAATTTGCAAACCACAAGGCGCATTATATGCCATTTTCATTTTTATTTCATCATTCTCCTCATTCCCAAACAATTACCCTGTTAATAATTTTGTTGATAAAAAAATCCCCTCCAAAAGTGGCGCGTTCACGAAATACGCTGTACTTTTGCCGATAAGATTAACACAAACTATGAGAAATACCTACAGACACGGAACAGCGTTGGCGACTGGAAAACAAGGGGCTTGGGAACCTCTTGCCGCGAATGTC
>JAZQPN010000054.1:0-10379 GCA_045628585.1 Bacteroidales bacterium
TCTCCCTGCGTTCCGCAGAATCCGACGAGATCGGAATACTGCGGGTTTACTGATTTGTCAAGCATTCTCTCAGACATATGTTTTTCCTTCCGTTTTTACCTCACAATGCGAAATCTGAACACACACGGTTCACGCCCCTCGGTGTCATGGGGAGAGGAAACGATCTCGCAAAGCTCGAGCTTTACTCCGAGCATGATCTCATAGTGAAATTTGAAATGACCTCCGCAGCAAAAGCAGTATTCACGCGGGATGGCATAATCACGTTTGACGTGGCTGACCGTCGGACAAGCGCACTCAAATCTGTCTTCCGGATGATAGGTGACTGCGTGAACGATGATGTCGCCGTCGCCGTTCAGCTTTGCAGAACCCATATTCATATACGGACGCTCGCTGATGAGCGCAAGTCGTTCCTCCATGGTATCGTCCTTATGTGCTCTTGCAAACTCCTGCGACGTTTTGAGCCGCGCACCGCTCTTGCAGCAAGCATTGGCCTCAATGATTTCCTGCACTTTTTTCTTCGGCAGTTCCTCGTTCATCACGGTGATCGCCTGTGCCATGTATGCGGATTTGATCTTCTTATTCGTTTTGGATACGACTTTCTCGTATCCCGCGTTGATCTTCTGCACGGTCGCTTCGTCTACCGCAAAGTCCGCAAGCGTTTCTCTGAATTTTTCCGGTGACGGCATAATAATTCCTCCTACTCTTTTTTCCCTTCAATCAGTACCGACAACGGATACCCGCAGCCGCTGATGTCTTCAAATCCGCCGCTGATATCGTAATCGAATTCCTGCATTCCGGTCACAACGATACCGCTATGGCACATTCCGGTGATGATCTCGGACAGCGGGTGGGTGTAATCCGTGAACGTCTTTGACGGATAGGTCTTCTGCGTCATATAAAACATCCCGTCGTTACCGATCCATTCGTGCTCAAAATAAGAATATTTACATTCAAGAGGATGAGCCGGATCGTATTCGTCCTCGCCTTCGGAGGCGATCATATTGGTGCAGGGATGCTGTTCGTTGATCACGATCACAGCGCCGGGCTTCATACATTTTGAGACGATCTCAAAGAAACGGGTCAGATCCCTGAACCAGCAAAGCGCGCCGATCGTAATGATGACAACATCAAATATTTCCCGATACCGATCGTCGATGTCATAAACATTGACCGCGACGAATTCGCACGGAAGCCCGAGTTCTCTGGCTTTTTCGTTTGCGAACGCGACCTGATTTTCGGCAATGTCAAATCCGATGCCTGCTTTCGCCTTTCCGCTCTTTACAAGCGATAGCAGCTCTCTGCCGTTATTGCAGCAGAACTGTCCGATCACTTTTCCTTCCGTTCCAAGCTGTTTCAGAACCGCTTTCGTTTCCTCATTGAAGAAGGGATAATCCTCTTTCGTCATACGTTCCGAAATATCCGCGCCCCAGGCGGGATCACGGTTTTCAAACGCCTCTTCCCACGCGGCTTTATTGCCTTCGATATATTTTTCCATCGTTCCTCCGAAAATCTTTTACTCAATCTTCATCATTTTGATGCCGTTGAAATTCCTTGAAGCGTAGTACAAAATATCGCCTTCCAGTTTTACCGGCCCGCTGAGCCTCAGCGGTTCACGGATCGCGCGGATCGTTTCGAGGGTCTCCTTGTCCAGAATCGAGATCTCCGACGCCGGATGCGAAACCGTAACAATGCAGTGATCGGTGATTCCCGCAACGTAATACATATATTTATGTACGTTTCGCTTGACCGCCAAAACGTCGAGCGTATCAAAGTCAAGGACGTATAATTTCATATCCTGCGACGCGGCGTATAGTTTATTTCCGTCCTTGCGGATGCTTTTGATGTTTTTCTTTGACACTTCGGCATCTTTGACGATTTGCATAATGTATTTGTCGATTTTCAGAATATGCCCATCGACCGTTCCGCAATAAAGCATTCCTTCAAAGCAGTTTATTTCCCAGATGCTCGCGTCCGACGTCGTGTATATCTCATATTTGAAATCATCGATCCGCACCTTTGCAATACCGCCGTTGCGGATGGAGCAGTAAGCATAATCGCCTTCTGCAAAAAGATAACAGATATCGGACGTGAGGTCGTTTCCGATTTTTACTTCGTTTTCCTGTTCGAAGGTTTCTTTGGAAAAAGAGAGAAGCGTGCAGAAATCGGCGATGACGATGTGTTTCTCGTTTTCAGCGAAAAACCTTGCCGCACCGGATTTTTCAAAAACTGTCTTTTGAAGTACCACGGCACCATCTGCGATCTTGACTAAATCATTTCCGGAAAGGCAGTTGATCTCTCCGTTTTGGATACCGAAGCCCGACACGATCCCGCCGAGTTCAATAAAATCGATCATTGTCCACCTCCGGCACGGTTATGACTGCGCCAGCAAATAATAGAGCGTATTCCACTTGCTCGGCCCCCCGACTTTTTCTTTGGGCAGATAGGTTTTCGTGCTCGTCCCCTGCAGAATGACTTTTCCCCGGACGGTGTGGCTTTCGATGATCGCCGCGCATTCGGGCAGAGCAGGATCATCTTTGCCGAGGAGACTCACGAGTGCTTCGTAGACGTTCACGATGCCGACGCGCATGACCTCAAGGGGTGAGAATACATCGATCGTCCGCCAGCCCTCCCGCTCCTGCAAAACAAGCTCGTCCGTCCCGCTTTTGTAAAACAGTCTCCGATTCACAAAATTCCGCACCAAAGCATCCGTGAAAAGCGCAGTGACGTTTTTCTTTTTACACTCGGAAGCTAATAGCAAAGCCATCAGATTTGCTTTATAACATCCCTTAGGAACATATGATTTTTTGTCAAGCTTCATTTTGCAAAGAAAACCGCCGTCCGGAAGCGCGGCATCCGAGATTGCGGATAACGCTCCATGCACCGGTTCCTCATTGCCGAATCCGAGCATAACGAGTGCGCGAAGCAGCATAAAGTCCTCGCAGCCGTGTTCGTTATTTTTAAGTTTTGCAAAAGCCTGTTCAAGCCACGCGCCCTCAACATCCTCCGCGTTTAGCCCCGCTTCCGCAAGCGCCGTCAGATAATTGGTGTACCAAAGCCCTTTAACCGTGTACCAGTTTTCCGGTATGCGGGACAGGATATACCGCTTGGATTCCTCGCTGCTGACGTTAAGTTTCAATATTTCTTTCTGCGTGCGGAATTTCACCATCGGATTGGAATCTTCCGTCAGCCAGATGATGAGTTCTTCTTTCATTTCCGTGTTCCCCATTCCTCATTTATTGTCTGCCGAAGCTGTAAAACCGATTTTTCCGAACGGTTTCAAATCCCGCGCTCTCGTAGAGTTTCAGCGCCCGTTTGTTCCACCCGACAACGGAAAGCTTGACCTTCTTCTCGCCGTTTGAAAGCGCGATATTGACGGCATGGCAAAGGAGCTTCCGCCCGAGTCCCATACCCTGATATTCCTGCGTCACGAAAAGGTCTTCAATTTCTCCGCCGTTCACGCTCACCGCTCCGGTAAGCGATCCGTCCGAAATGAGAAGCGTGGTATTGGTTTCAAGTTCGTGAAACGCTTTTTTCGTCTTTTCATCGGGCGTACAGCAGAGATGCGGACGGAAATCGTTTGCTTTCCGCATTTCATAAAAGCTCTCGCCAAGTCCCGTGGCGTAGGCTTCAAACCATTCATCAGTATAGGGGACCGTTTCGATATCGCTATCGGGAAGCGGATCTCCCGCGTAGGACATATCCAGCTCCTCATACCAGAGGGAAAAGCCGTGTTTTTCAAAAAAGCCAGTTTCCGTCGCGCTTTCCCGCGCGTGGAGAAAGGTCAGCCCCTCGCGTTCCGCACGGTCGGTAAGCGACAAAAGCAATGCCGAGCCGATGCCTTGTCTTCTTGCCTTTGGCGCAACATAGAGATACAAATCCGCGCACCCATCAGTGCTCCAGCGCCGCAGGCTTCCGAAGCCGGAAATCGTTCCGTTTTCTTCCCAAACGATGGCATAAAACGTCTTGTCGGTCGCGTTGTCAAGTTCTTCCTCACCGACAGGCATCTCCACTCTGATCAGTGCAGTGACCTGTTCTTTGTCTTCTTGTCTGTATTCACGAATCATGTCCCATTCCTCGAAATAAACTGTTCCAGATTCGTCTGGTGGTGATATTTGACAGAAGCAGCTTTATCCTTTTCCAAAATGATCTGATTCAAATCAAGTCCGTTCAATGCTGCAATGGCAATGGCGTAATGGATCACGTCCGCAAGCTCACTGCCAAGCTCGGCTTGCAGATCTTCATTCCCGGCACTCTTTCTGCCCGCTTTTTTATTCAGCACCTCGGCGACCTCGCCGACTTCTTCAACGAGCTTCATAAATAAGTTCTGGTCTATCCCGCTGTCTTTATAATGTGAAAGCAAATACGCTTCCATTTCTTCTATTGTAACCTTCATGATTTACATTCCTCTTTGACTGGTGTTCACACGAAGAAACACTGATCCAAAATCACGTTGCCATCCGCGTCGGGATCGGTATATCTCGGGCACGCATAGCGTTCAAAACACCAATACACGCCGTTCTTATCCGGCCTCATTTTATATCCGTTCTCTGCCAGCTTACCCGTGCAATCTTCAAAGTAGATCTCCGGCTCTGTTCCTTTCACAAGGCAAACGGCGATTTCTCCGGCTTCAAAGTCGATAGTTCCGAAGCCCTCCGGTGCCGTGAAATCCTCGGGGAGAAACATCCCAATTAGGTACTCGAACGGCTCGCTCTCTTTCATTCTGCATAACCCTATCGGCGCACCCGCATCGTCAAACGGCTCATCGCCGCCGACTTCGAGCGCATCAAACCACCCGTTCTGCCACCATTCGCCCCATTTATGAGCGAACGTGCCGTTTTCACTGTCAGCTTCGGTATAGCATTTGCCGACGAATCTCATCTTCGGTAACGCCTGTTTGTAAACGCTAATTATTTCTGCCATTTTTCTATCCTCCGGTTATAATCAAAGGTTTTTCTTAAAACAAATGATCCTGTTTTCTTCCCGAAAACCGATGCTTAAATGGAAATGAAGAGAATCTGTGTTCGTCAGTTCGCAGTCGCTTGCGAATTCCGTGCAGCCCATTTCCTTCGCCCAGTTTTCGCATTCCTTGCAAAGAGAAGCGGCGATTCCTTTCAGGCGATATTTCTCATTCACAAATATCCCTTCCAGATACCCGACGGGGCTCGTTTCACATCCTTCGACGTAGTCGTGTCGGAGACAACAAAGCGCCACCCCGATCGGCTGCCCGTCTGCGCCCTCTGTAAAGACAGCGGATTCCTTTCCGCCGATATACTCTTGCAGTATTCTTTCCAGATCTTGGGCGGTGTGTTCCGGCCAAAGTGCCTTTACCATAGGCGTTATCTGTGAGGTTTGTTCTATTGTTGCTTTCAAGCCAATCACTTCCTTTTCTTCCGCAGAGACAGATCTACACCGCTGCGGTCCGCGATTTCTTTGATCCGCTCTGCCGCGAATGCGCCCTTTTCCTTGGGCGTGGTGTCGGGGCAGGTTTCCAGTTTTGATAGCAATTCCCGCAGGTCACGGAGTTCCAAAAGATTGACTGCCTGACAGAACAGCGTCTTTTTCCGTCCGTCGTTGAAATATGAAAGCAGAAAGTCGAGAATCTGCGCTTTCTCTTTCTGCTCGTCGTTATAGGCATCTATCCCGACTTGACGTGCTTTTTCCAGATCTGCTTTTTGGTTGCGGTGGCTGATGAAAGAATCGTATTCGCCAATATGTTCGTATTTATCGCACGGGTATTCGGCACAGCGGAAGCAATAGTCCGTGTTGCTGTGTTCCATCCCGCATCTTGCGATCTTGCACCCTTGATTCCCGTCGCCTCCGCCGCATCCGGGGCAGTACTTGCCGAGAAACATCGGGCAAAGTCCGCAGTTCAAGCCGCAGAGCGACAGCAGCTGATTGTTCCGTTCAAAGCCTTTCATCATGATACCTCCGCTTCTTCTGATTCTTTGGCAGGAAAATCTTTTACTCGCCCGAGAAAAACGCTTCGCAAAGCGGAATGAAGGCCTCGGCGTTGCTCATCATCGCCGGATGTACGCCATGCTCAAAAATATGCTTTGAAGCATACGGCGTTTCCGAGCATATCGTCCCGAACAGCTTTTCATAATGACCCTGAGGAAACATTTCGTCTTCGGCGCTTCCGGTCAAAAGCATTTTTCGGTGAAGGCACGAAATCGGACAGTGAAAGAAGTTTCCTATATGCTTTGCATGACCGATGACTGCTTCCGTATCTGCATCAAGAACGCTTTCCCAGTTGTTGCCGTGCATCATTTGAAGCAAGGAACGGAAGTTTTCATTTTGCTTTGCATAACTTCTGCCGATACGGATGTTCTCAGTTAAAGACTGATCGGCCTTTACACCTTCAAAACTATCGGCAACCACGGCATGAACAAGATCACCGCGTGTCAGCGTCATGTTGATCGCAGCCAATGCGCCGCCGCTGCTTCCGATGACGTATATATCTTTCAGCCCCAGGTGACCGCATAACGCTGCCGCCTGTTCGCCCCACTCATACCACAGATCCTCCGGCCATTTTTCAATACGGTCCGATTGACCGCAGCCAAGAAAATCCAGCGTGATCACTCTGCACTTTTCAGCAAAAAGCGGAACAACAGGCGCAAAGATTTTACCTGAAGCGGTATTGCCGTGAAGTAAAAGCAGCGGCCGTCCGTTTCCGACGTCTTCGTAAAATATCTTTTTCCCTTTATAATCAAAGTGGCTCATGGCATTAGATTCACCGGTATTATTACTTATCTGCGCTTATACAGCACGATCTCCGGGTCGGCTCCGTTGCACCCGTATTCGCACACGAGAATGAACGACTCGCATGCAACGATGCCGTAACAGCGTTCCGACGCTGTCCTTTCCACCTGATTGCCGAGATAAACGTCGCTGTCGTTTAAGAAGCGGACGGTCGTACCGTTTATCAGCGGATACACAAGATTCACGTAAGCACCGTTCAGCAAGAACAGGTCGTTTACCGCAAGCTCCGGGATTTTCAGGGCGTTGATTTCCTCAATCAACTGCTTTTTCACTTCGCCGAAGTTTTCGTTTCTTTCTGCGATACAGCTTCCTCCGAACGGATGTCCGCCGCACTTTTCGCATCCTCCGCATTCAGAGAATCTGCCGCATTCTTTACAACAATCACTGCCACAATAAGTCATACTTTTTTCCTCCATAAAACGTGTTTTATTATCTTCTTATCTCGCTATTCCGTATATACTGATAAAATGCTTCATATATGCTTTAATCTGTCGCATGATCTCCGGTTCCTTTTCGGGTTCACGGTCGCAGTAGTGAATGAGCGAAGTAATCGGAGAAGTGAAGACGAATGCTAGCATATCCGGGTCATCATTTTTGATAAGTCCTTTTTTCATCATCTCCGAAAGGATCGCTCTGTAGGTATTCTTCACCCGGTTCAGGAAATATTCAGTAGCAAGAGTCTTCAGACCGTCATCATGATACTGTTCCGTCAAAAGCAGCTTTCGCATCAGGATTATTTTTTCATCATGAATTGTAAAGTTAACCATGCGCATCGTAAGAGACAAGAACTCCTCGAGGGACTCCGGCATCTCCGGCAGATGATCTGCGGAATTGATACTCTCGTCATAATATGATTCCATCTTCTCAATCAGCGCATCCCATATTGCTTTCTTGCTCTCGTAATGCTTATACAGCGCGGATTTACTGAGTCCGAGACCGGAAGCAATATTGCGCAAAAGTGTCCCTTCATAGCCGTTTTCTGCAAAGCACACTAAAGCTTCATCGAGTATTTTTTCTTTTGTATTGCTCTCCATAGCAACCTCCGAAATATATGGTGACTTCAAGGTCACTTATAATTATAGTGACTTCCGGGTCACTTTTCAAGTAGTTTCATAAAAATGTTACAAATAAAAAAGGCGGCAGGGAGTAACCCCCGCCGCCGTGCGTCCGTTATGCGTAGATCAGATCGTTATTGACCATTTCGGTTGCTGTTCCTCGTATTGCGTTCATCCGCTGCACCCAAAGCATTTGGTTTTCTTCTTTGAGCGTTTCCGTGATACCTTCCTTTTCGGCAAGCTCTTTTACCAGCCGAAAGAACATATCCTCCGCCTGCTCGTTCAAAACGGCAAGGTAGTTGTTCAACTTACCGTCTGTCAGCATTTCGGCGTAAACGGTCTTGTGGTGTTGTTTCAGATACCGCAGGTGCCGTTGCCCCCATATCCCGATGGGACGTTCTTCCGGTTCGTCATCACCGGCGATGAGGTAGTAATCTCCAACAAGCTCGTATTTCAGCCCTGTGCGTTCGTCTGTTATGTACTTTTCCATTACGCTCTCTCCTTATAGATGGCTTTCAGTCTTTTCTTCGGTGCGTCAATGATTTTTAGAATCAACTCATTGACATCCTCTGTTGGCTTGCCCTCCCGCAGATACTCATTCCGTGACGTCATAAGGCATCCGACCAATAACCTGTGTTCAAAATCGTCCAGATAGATGTGTCGCTTTGCTTCTCGCATTGTTACTCCTCCTTCGGATAATCTGTGTACGGTGCTTTGCCCGACAGAAACGTGTCCTGCATAAATGCTGCCCCGAGACGGAATCCGACGATAAAGCTGTCGAGATTTCCTTCGCCGTTGTCTACTCCCCAAGCGTTGACGTAAGAGAGAAACTTTTTCTTCTCATCACCCATGAGTCGGTTCGTCAGTTCTTCCTCGTAATCGGACAGCGTCTGCATTTCTTTTCGGACTGCGGTATTCGGTTTTGCGCTTCGAGCTTGCGGATCAATATTTCCGTAATAAAACTCTTCAATAAACCCTGTCATTTGCGATTACCTCCTTTGGCCTATATTGTAGGGGAAAGGAGTGGAAAAATCGAATGTGCGGATTAGAAAACAAAAAGATACCGAGAAAAGTATTTCTGCTAATCTCGGTATCTCTTTGCCTTTGCGATGCTACGGTAATGATTTTGGGATTACTTCCTTATCACCCCGCAGCGTCCTCCGCTGATTGTTTTTCTTCGTTACAATTCATGCTTTATCTCTCCCATAAACAGTTGCTTTCAGATGCTTACGTGCGCGCTCCAGGATCTTTCTGATGTTTTCCGGAGATGTTTTATATAGCATAGCGATTTCTTCAAACTCACGGCCTTCTTTTATGCGAAGAAAAAGGATATCTCGTTCTCGAACCGGTAGCTTTTCTATATCTAACATTACACGATCAAGCATATCTTGGAAGATTACCTTTTGTTCAGGAAGTGTGTCCTGTGATTCAAGTGACGCCATAACCGAATATGACTCATCGTCTAGAGATACAATGTTTTCTCTGTTTTTTTTCATTTGAAAGTTTAGGCTAGTGTTTCTGACTATAGTGCCGATATATGCACGCATTTCGTTGCGTTCCAAACCACACAGCGTTGAAAAATGCTTAATCATTTCTCTGCAGCTTTCAGACACAATGTCTTCAACATCTGTTTCTGTTCGAAAGTATTTCCATGCAATCTTGTACATTAAAGACCGATAATCCTGATATATCTTGGTCATCACCATACGTTCTTCATCTGATTCAATCGCCATGATGACAACAGGCAGCATCAACATTTTTACACCTCATTAAGGATCTGATGACCAACTCAGAGCCTGACATAATTATACACCTAAACAATGAACCGCAACAGACTTGTATTTCGTTCAGTGATTATTTTCAATCATTACTTCCTTTGCAAATATCTCCATGGATTGGGTTACATTTTCTGTTTACGTAGGTTTATCTTTCCTTTCAGTCTCATCAAGTGCAGCATTCAGTTCCTGATATGCCTCAAACTCCTGTGTCCTGTACTTGTTTTTACCGGAGAAAGTTCGCATAAACCAATGGAGGAAACGTTCAATCATTTTTCTGGAGCCCGGAGCGATACTATTCTTCTGGTCGATAAACTTCATCATGCCATCAACAATATCATCAGGCGATACTTGATTGGCCGGTTTGTCCGTTATACTCCCTTGAATCACCTCCAAGGCCTCCGATGTCATGCTTTTCGATGTCGGTTCCTTTTCCCGAATCCCTTTTCGGATGTCGGACAGGATCCGTTTGAAACTGACCGTGATCCTTTCTGTATTGATTTCATCGGCACCGATCTTTTCCCGACTCAATTCCTGCATCGCATCTCTTGTATTGACTCCGGTTTCTATGGAATATTGTTTCAGTGACGTTATTCCATAGTCAAGGATAGCATTTCTGGACATATAGCCTTCCGTATAGTGATCATCGAAGTATTCACGGATCGTATCGCACAGAGCCGGGAATTCTTTATGTTCAAGCAGACGGTTCAATACATCGTGATCGATCTTTCCGGTCGCCAGTCGTTTTGCAGCGATTTCGGAAAGGCCCAGTTTTTCCACACTGGCATAT
>JAZQPN010000055.1:0-11877 GCA_045628585.1 Bacteroidales bacterium
AGAATACCTGAAAAAGCTGCCCTCGTCGAACATCATTGTCAACATGGCCACAAACCTCACTGATATAAGCGATTATCTTTGCATTTTGCCCAAGACCGATTTCAGAGTCAGTTTCAGGCAAAGCGAACACATCAAGATTTATGATTTGGTAATTGAAAACACAAAAAATGCCGACCCCGTATCGAACATCCAAGTCCTTCACAACTACCTGACCGCATTGGCCGGCAATCCAAAATAACATTTCACAATGAAAAACAACCCATTCAAAGGCACGGGCATTGCCCTCATAACTCCTTTTCATTCAGACCATTCCGTTGACACCGAATCATTGACAAAGATAGTTCATCATGTCATCGACAATGGTGCAGATTTTTTGGTCGTCTTAGGCACGACATCCGAAGCCCCTACCCTTTCTGCCGAAGAGAAAAATCTGGTTATCAAGACCATACTTGAAGCAAACGGCAACCAGCTTCCCATACTTTTGGGCATGGGCGGCAACAACACGCAAGCCGTCATTGATGCCATTAAAGCACAGGATTTCACGGGCATTTCAGGCATTCTGAGTGTCGTTCCGTTTTACAACAAGCCTAACCAGCGCGGCATGAAGGCGCATTTCGAAGCCATTGCCGATGCAAGTCCCGTTCCTGTGGTGCTTTACAACGTTCCTGGCCGTGTTGGCGTCAACCTGCAAGCCGCCACCTGCGTTGAATTGGCAAAGCATCCGAACATTATTGCAGTAAAAGAAGCATCGGGCAATTTACTGCAAATCATGGAGATACTGCGCGACAAGCCAGCCGATTTCGATATCCTTTCGGGCGATGATGGCATCACGCAGCCGCTGATGGCTTTGGGTACCCAAGGCGTGATTTCGGTGGCTGCCAATGCCTACACCAAGCCTTTCTCTCAAATGATGCACGCACAAAAGGAAGGCAACACGGCAGAAGCTCTCCGATTGCACTTCGGCATGCTGAAAATGAATCAGTTAATCTTTGCTGATGGCAACCCTTCGGGCATCAAATGCCTCATGAAACGCATGGGGCTTTGCGAAAACGTCTTGCGTCTGCCACTCGTTCCAGTCTGCGAAAAAGTAGAACAGGACATCATCAACGAATACGAAAACAATTTATCAAAACTCTAATACAATGAAATTTTTACGATTTTTCACCTTGCTTCTGGTCGCAGTCGTTATGGGCGGCAATCTTTATGCCCAAAAAGACCTGAGCAAACTCATGCTTGAACGCGGCGAATACTATTTCAGCCTTAACATTCAGCAACTTAGCGAAGCACAAACCATCAACAGCCTTTGCTCGGTTGACCAAATTGATGGCAACAACGTCATTTGCTATGCCAGCCAAAAACAATTCGACAACCTTTTGAAACACGGTTACCAGCCCACTTTGCTTTTGCCTCCATCGATGCAAAATGAAGTCGAAATGTGGAACAGCCGTGGCACCTACGAATGGGATTCCTATCTGACCTATCCACAATACGAGGCCATGATGCAGCAGTTTGCCACTGACCATCCAGACCGTTGCACCTATATGGAATTAGGCACCTTGAGCAGCGGCCGCAAGCTCATGGTTTGCCGCCTCAACAATGGCGAAACCACCGGCAAGCCGCGCGTACTGATGACCTCCACCATGCACGGTGACGAAGTCACTGGCATGATCATGCAGCTCCGTCTCATCGACTATCTACTGACTTCAAACGATGACGAAGTCAAGTTTTTGATGGACAATTTGGATATCTTCGTCAGTCCCGACACCAACCCTGACGGTACCTATCACGGCGGCAACAACAGCGTGAATGGCGCAACCCGTTACAACGCCAATTACGTCGACCTCAACCGTCATTTCCCAGACTTCGATGACGGCCCTCACCCTGATGGTGCCAGCCATTACGAAAACGAAGCCCAATGGATGATGGATTTGGCTGAAGAATATCATTTCACAATCGGTGCAAACTACCATGGCGGTTCGGAAGTCATGAACTTCCCTTGGGACACCTACCAGCCACATTGCGCCGATGACGACTGGTGGAGATTCGTCTGCCACGAATATGCCGACCTCACCCACGAAGTCAACCATAACTATATGAGCAGTTTTGACGACGGCATCACCAACGGCTATGCATGGTACACCATCACAGGCAGCCGCCAGGATTACATGAACTATTATCAGGAATGTCGCGAAGTGACCATCGAATGTTCCAACGACAAGACCCCAAGTGCAAGCCAACTGCCTAATTTCTGGAACTATAACAAGGAAGCAATGCTGACATTCATGCACGAAGCATTGTACGGCATTCACGGCGTTGTCACCGATAGCGTTACCGGCCAACCAATTGAAGGTGCGACCATCACCATCGAAGGCCACGACCATCACGGCTCAAGCGTTTCCACACACGAAGCCGGTTACTATCACCGTCCGATCAAAGGCGGCACTTACACCGTAACTTATTCCGCAAATGGTTATTATACAAAGTCTTTCACACTTTCAGTTGCAGACCATGAAACCCTCATTCAAGACGTTCAGTTGCGTGCAGGCGAAGGTCTCATTCCTGACTTTGAAGCCACCAACTTAAACGTTTCGTTGAACGGCAGCACCAATTTCACCGACAAGACCTGGGGAGCAAACCTCGTCAGCTGGGAATGGCAGTTTGAAGGCGCAACCCCAAGCACTTCCACGGAACAAAATCCTACCAACATCACCTATAACGAAGTTGGCGATTTCAGCGTCACTTTGACCGTCACCAATGCCGATGGCCAGACCGAAAGCATCACAAAGAGCGATTACATCCACGTCAGGGAATCCTATAACATGCAAAACGGCACTGTCACCACCTGCAACGCTCTGTTTTATGATGACAATGGTCCAGATAGCAACTACGGCAACAACAAGGACTACACCATGACCTTCAAACCTGGCAACGACAACGCCAAACTGCAAGCCAACTTCAGCGAGTTCGGCACCGAAAGCGGTTGGGATTACCTTTACATCTATGACGGTTCAAGCACCAGTGCCACCCAAATCGGGAAATACACAGGAAACGACAATCCAGGCACCATCACTGCCACCAATGCCGAAGGTTCACTGACATTCAGGTTCACCTCCGACCAAAACACCACCTCATCCGGTTGGGTTGCTACCCTCTCCTGCATCTTTGCCGAACCATTGACACTCACAGTCAAAGCCGAGCCTGAAGTCATCAACGAAGGCGAAAGCAGTCAGTTGATGGCCATCGCCCAAGGCGGCAGCGGCGAATACACCTATTCGTGGGAACCAGCAGAAAGCCTCAGCGACCCATTTATTGCCGAACCAATCGCAACGCCTGAACTGCCAACCACTTACAAGGTAACGGTCAGCGATGGCATCAGCACAGTTGAAGGCGAAATCACCATCGAAATCCGCGACCTTGGTATCAACGAAAACACTTTGCAAAATGTTTCGGTTTACCCGAACCCTGCAAAGGACAATTTCACCATTGCTTGCGAAAACGATGCGGATTACACCTTATATAATAGTCTCGGTCAGGAAATCCTTTCAGGAGAAATCCTCAACGGAAAAGCCGAAATCAATGCCCAGAACTTGCAGAAAGGCGTTTATTTCCTGAGACTTTCCAACGAAACCGCATCTTCGGTTCAGAAGATTGTCATTGAATAAAAATACATTAAACCACGGAAAAGGAATCCCTTCATAAATTTGGGGTTCCTTTTCCCTTTAAAAAAGCATAACAAAATGAAAATCAACCGTCTCATCACACAGCTATTCGTTCTAATCCTCATCAGCGGCAACCTCTTTGCGCAACAGGACCTTCAGACCATGATGCGTGAGCGAGGCGAATATTTTTTCAGTCTCAACGCTAAGCAAGGTTCTGAAATTCAATTCATCAACAGCATTTGTTCCGTTGCCAAAATTGAGAATGAAAACATCATTTGTTATGCCAACCAAAAGCAATACGACAATTTGTTGAAACTTGGCTACCAACCGAATCTGCTTTTGCCTCCATCGATGCAGAACGAAGTGAAAATGTGGGACGGACGCGGCACCTACGATTGGGACACCTACCCTACTTACGGCCAATACGCTTCCATGATGCAGAACTTTGCCACCGAGCACCCCGACCGTTGCACCTATTTTGAACTCGGCACCCTACAAAGCGGCCACAAGCTCATGTTTTGCCGCATCAACAACGGTCAACCGGAAGGCAAGCCGAAATTTCTCTACACCTCGACCATACACGGCGACGAAGTGACAGGCATGATGCTCATGTTGCGTTTCCTCGACGAACTCTGCACCAGCAATGATGACCACATTCTTAACATAATCAACAACATAGACTTATTCATTTGTCCTTGCACAAATCCTGACGGCACTTACCATGGTGGCGACAACACCGTGTCTGGCGCAACCAGAAACAACGGAAATAATGTCAACCTCAACCGAAATTATCCCGATTTCGTCGACGGTCCTCATCCTGATGCCAACCCCTATCAAGAAGAAACGCTGATGATGATGCAACTTGCAGATGAATATAAGTTTACCATGGCTGCCACTTTTCACGGTGGCAACGAAGTGGTGAATTACCCTTGGGACAACTACCATCCACTCACTGCCGATGATGCCTGGTGGCAGTTGGTGAGCCGCGAATATGCCGACCTTTGCCATGAGTGGGACACAAGCTATATGGACGGATTTCATGATGGCATTACTCATGGCGTGGAATGGTATCCGGTGGCAGGCGGACGGCAGGATTACATGAATTACTATCAGGAATGTCGCGAAGTTACCATCGAATGTTCAATGGCCTGGATGCCAAGCAGCAGCATGATGCCCACATATTGGAACTACAACCACAACAGCATCATAACCTATCTCGAAGAAGTCCTTTATGGCATTCACGGCACTGTCACTGACAGCCTTACGGGGCAGCCTATTGTCGGAGCGACAATTACAATCGAAGGCCACGACCACCACGGTTCATCCGTCACTTCACACGAAGTTGGCGACTATCACCGTCCCATAAAAGGCGGGACCTATCAGGTAACTTATTCAGCCAACGGCTATTACCCAAAGACCGTCAGACTCTCCGTTAATGACCACGAAACCGTCATTCAAGACATAAAACTGCTTGCAGGCGAAAACATCATTCCGAATTTCGAAGCCAATCAGACCAATGTCGCCATCGGACAAAGCATCGACTTCACCGACTTGACTTGGGGAGCCAACCTCACAAATTGGGAATGGCAGTTCGAAGGCGGCACACCGAGTTTCTCGAATGAGCAAAATCCAACAGGAATATATTACAGCGAACCAGGCAATTACGATGTCACCTTAACCGTCACCAATGCCGACGGACAAAGCGAAAGCATCACAAAACACGCTTACATTACCGTTACAGAAGCCTACCTGATGCACAACGGCACCATCAGCACCTGCAACGCCATTTTCTACGACTCAGGCGGGGCGGAAAATCCATACCAAAATGGCGAGGACTACACGATGACCTTTTTGCCAAGTTCGGAAAATGCCCAACTTGAGATTGATTTCATCAGCTTTAAAACCGAGGCCAATTGCGACAAAATCTTCGTTTACGATGGCACAAACCTCGATGCGCCACTGATCGGCAGCTATTCCGGCAATCACGGACCGGGCACCATTACCGCAACAAATCCCGAAGGCGCACTGACCTTCCGCTTCATTTCCGACGAATTGCAAGACGCAGCAGGCTGGACGGCACAAATCAGCTGCATCTTTTCTGATCCACTGACCCTCATTGTAAAAGCTGAACCGGAAGTCATCAACGAAGGCGAAAGAAGCCAACTCATAGCCATTGCCCAAGGCGGCAGCGGCGAATACACCTATTTCTGGGAACCAGCCGAAAGCCTCAACGACCCATTTATTGCCGAGCCAGTCGCAACACCTGAACTTCCAACCACTTACAAGGTAACGGTCAGCGATGGCATCAGTACGGTTGACGGTGAAATTTTCATCAACGTTATCCTTGGCACCGACGAAAACACTCTGCAAAACATTTCGATTTATCCAAATCCGGCAAAAGGCAATTTCACCATTGCTTGCGAAAACGATGCGGATTACACCTTATATAATAATAGCGGTCAGGATATCATTTCTGGCAAAACCCACGACGGGAAAGCTGAAATCGAAACCCAGAACTTGCAGAAAGGCATTTATTTCCTGAGACTTTCCAATGGAACAGCATCTTCGGTTCAGAAGATTGTTGTCGAATAGAAACGTCATTTTGCAACAGACAATTTCATTCTCAACAGGAAAAATTCCTCAATTCGGGGAGATTTTCCTGTTTTTAAAATAAAAGCAAAAAATTTCCGTTACGCATACGATAAAAAAGTATAATTTTGCAGCCATGTTGAAAAATAGACTCCTGATATTGGTTTTTTTGTGCGCCATCATTTGCACTTCATGCAATCAGTTCAACCGCATCATCAAAAGCACGGACAGCGACATGAAGTACGAGATGGCAAAGGACTTCTACGACCGGCACGACTACAACCGTGCGCTTCAGCTTTTCGACCTGCTGCAAGCCTCGTTCCGTAACAGTCCGAAAGGCGAAGACATCACCTTCCTCACCGCGCAATGCTACTATCTGCAAGACGATTACGACATTGCAGCCTACTATTACAACAAGTTCATCCAGACCTATCCATTCTCCGTCGACGCTGAAAAGGCAGCTTTCATGAACGCCTATTGCAGCTACCTGCTCTCCCCTAATGCAAGCCTTGACCAGACCAGCACACACACGGCCATCAAGCAATTGAAATCGTTCACCGAAAGATACCCCGAAAGCGACAGCCTCGACCGTGCCAAGCAACTGCTGGAAAACCTCAACGACAAACTGGAAGAGAAAGACTACAACATGTGCCAGCTTTTCTACAGAATGGAAAGCTACAACGCAGCAATCACCTCGTTCGAGAACCTTTTGAAGAACTATCCGAACACCAAGCATCGCGAGGAAATTCTTTACGACATGACCAAAACCTACTTTGATTATGCCGAAAACAGCATCGCCGAAAAACAGCGCGAACGTTACGAAGCCTGCATCGAAAGATACAACACGCTTTCGTACCTCTATCCTGAGAGCAAGTATATCAAGCAATTGGAAGGCATTTCGGAAAAAGCGAGAAAGAAATTAGAAAACATACAATAAACGAAACAATGGATTTCAGAAAAATTAAAACCGAAACGACGGTTGTAACCCGTCAAAAAGACCAGTTCTATCGCGGAACGGGCAACATCTATGAGACCGTTGCCATCATGTCGAAAAGAGCAGACGAAATTGCTGCCGAAATGAAGGAAGAACTCACGCAAAAGATTGAAGAGTTCTCGACCAACACCAACGACAGCCTGGAAGAAGTGTTTGAAAACAGGGAACAGATTGAAATCGCGAAATTCTACGAGCGTCTTCCAAAACCGACTTTGATTGCCGTTCACGAGTTCCTGCACGACGAAATTTATTTCCGCAACCCCCACAAGGATGTTCAGGACGAATTCTAAGTCACTTCTGATAAACCCAACAAAAACACCGCCATCGAAAACGAGACGGTGTTTTTTTGTTTTTGGTCAAGAAAAAGAAAGTTTTACACAAGAAAAACACTATATTTGCGTTTTCTTTCAAAACATTTCAAAATGAAGACAAGATTTCTTAGACTCCTTATATTTACAGCAAGCCTTTTTGCTTTCCAAACAATTAAGGCACAAGAATTTAAATGCGACATCCGCATTAATTCCAACCAAATTTCCGGCACAGACAAAACCGTCTTCCAGAACCTTCAGACCGCACTTTACGATTTCATCAACAACACGAAATGGACCGGAATCAACTTCAAGTCGTCGGAAAAAATAGAATGTAGTTTGGTGATAAACATCAAGGAAAGAACGGATTCCGAATCCTATTCCGGCGAAATCAACATGGCGTTAAGGCGTCCAACCTACAAAGCCACATACAATACGCCCATTTTCAATTACATCGACACACACTTCCTGTTTTCATATATAGACGGCCAGTCCTTAGATTTCAATCCAAACACATTCAGCTCCGACTTGACCTCAACAATAGCCTACTATCTATACATGTTTTTAGGTTTCGAGTTCGACACATTTTCCCTTTACGGAGGTGAAGGGTTTTATAAAATCGCGGAAAGCATAGTCAATTCGGCACAAAGCACCAACGAAATCGGCTGGCAATCAAACAACAGGCAAAATCGCTACTGGCTTTGCGAAAACCTGACAAACAGCACCTATCAGCCATTGCGCCAATTCTTATATGAATACCATCGCCTTGGCCTTGACGTCATGTCGGAACGCCCTGACGAAGGCAGAGCTGCAGTCGCCACTGCCATCGAATATCTGCAACCCATCTACGAAAGATATCCAACATGCTATTTCTTCCAACTCCTTCTTGAAACCAAACGCGACGAAATCGTAAACATTTTTTCTGAAGGCACACAGCAGGAAAAAGTCAGAGTCACAAACATTCTGAAGCAAATCGACCCTTCACAATCGACAAAATACGACGCCATTCTACAAAGTCCTTCCAAATTTTAGCAGTTTTTCATGCTACAGCAGCTTCACATCAGCAACTATGCCCTTATCGAAAGCCTTTCCGTTGATTTCAGCGAAGGTTTCAGTGTCATTACCGGAGAAACCGGCGCCGGAAAATCAATCCTCTTAGGCGCTTTGGGATTTGTTCTCGGTGACCGTGCCGACACCAATGTGCTTTACGACAAGGACAAGAAATGCGTTGTGGAAGCGTCATTTTCATTGAACGACGACTCGCTTAAACCGCTTTTTGAAGAAAACGACCTCGATTTTGAAACGGAATGTAGTTTCCGCAGGGAACTGAGTCCGACGAAAAAAACGCGTGCATTCATCAACGACACGCCCGTTTCGCTGCAGACGATGAAGGAAATCGGGAACTTGCTTGTCGACATTCACTCGCAGCACGACTCTCTCCTACTCACCGATGCTAACTTCCAATTGCGGCTTTTGGATGAAATCGCGCAAGACCAAGAAACCTTATCATCTTATAAGTCAAAATATTCCGAATTCAACACTTGCAAACGGAAGTTGCAGGAATTGAAAGACATGGCGGAAAAAAATGCCGCTGAAAACGATTTCCTCAAATTCCAATACGAAGAACTTGAAAAGGCGCAGCTCAAGGAAGGCGAATATGCCGAAATCGAACAGACCCTTCAAGTGATGGAAAACTCCGAGGAAATCAAAAACCTGTTGGTCGGCGCCAATGCTTTATTGGAAAATTCGGAGACCGCCATTCTGCCGCAAATCAGCGACTTATCGGCTTCACTCAGCCGATTGGAGCAATTACTGCCCGCTACACAAGGCATGAGCGAACGCATCGAAAGCCTGAAAATCGAGCTGAAAGACATTGCCTACGACCTCGACCGCATGGAAAGCGACACCCAGTTTGACGAAGAGCAACTGCAAACCCTTCAAGATCGCCTCGACCTGCTCAACCGCCTCATGATGAAGCACCACATCAGCGATTTTGACGAGCTGATACGTTTCAAGAATGAATTGGCCGAAAAAGTCAATGCCTACGAAAACATCGACCAGGAAATTGCCAAGGCAGAAAAAGCACTGCGAAGCAGCGAAAAAGAACTTAAAAGATTAGCCGAAAGTCTTCACGCTTTGCGGCAAAAGGCCTCAACCGATTTTGAGAACCGCGTCACGGATTTAGTCAGACAGTTAGCCATGCCGCATGCTGTTTTCAAGGTTGCCGTGGAGCCGACAGACACATTCAACGCCAACGGAACCGATGAAATCCGTTTCCTTTTCTCTGCCAACAAAGGCATAGAAGTCAACGACATTGACCGCGTTGCTTCGGGCGGCGAATTGTCGAGGCTCATGCTTTCCATCAAGAGCGTGGTCTCGCAATACAACTACATTCCGACGCTCATTTTCGATGAAATCGACACAGGCGTTTCAGGTGAAGTGGCTGCAAAAATCGGCAGCATCATGCAACAGATGGGACATTCCTTGCAACTGATTGCCATTACGCACCTGCCGCAAGTGGCCAGCAAAGCATTGCATCATTTCTTCATTTTCAAAGACAACAACGGCGAAAAGACCAAATCGAACATCAAGACTTTGCAAGCCGAAGAACGCATCACGGAAATCGCCAAGATGCTCAGCAACGATAAGATCACACCTGAAGCCATTAAGGCAGCGGAGGTTTTGCTGAATTAAGAAACCTCAAACAATTACAAATCAGCGTTTTCGACGATAATGAAATGATCCTTGTCGTTTTCCTTTTTCACGTATGCCTGATCGTAAACCACATAATACACTGAACCTGTTTTGGTCGTGTAGATATGCGTGAAATACTTGAAATCGAAGCCTTTTTCATCCAGCTGCTGCTTACTGACAAATGACTTCCCCTTTGGATTCAGTTCCTTCAGAATGTTGTAGTTTCTCGAAAGAATAGCATTGATATTTCTGACCAGATTGGTCTGTTGGTGATTCTTTTCGTAGTTGTAGCTATTGCGGCACGAGTCGCAGCAGAATTTCTTATCCAAGCGGCCTAAAATCGGCTCACCGCAATACAAGCATTTCCTTTGTTCTTCCATAGTCAGCAATTATTTAAAATTCAATTATTTCGTAAAGACATACCTCAAAATATTGGCACCCATTTTCAAGGCCTTTTCGCGCGTTTCCTGCGAATCGTGGTGAACACGCTGGTCTTCCCAACCATCACCCAAATCACATTCGTAGGTGAAGATGCATACCAGACGGCCATCGTAAATCAAGCCAAACAGTTGTGGCGCCTTGTTGTCGTGCTCGTGAATTTTGGGCAAGCCATTCGGGAAACTATAAGGTTCCTTGAAAATCTCATGCGAATAAGGCAATTCCACAAAATCCAGTTCGGGGAACACCTTTTTCATCTGTGGTTCAATGTATTGACGGATGCCGTAGTTATCATCAATATGAAGAAAACCACCGCCAATCAGATAGTTACGCAGATTTTGCGCTTCAACGGCATCGAAAACCACATTGCCGTGACCCGTCATGTAAACATACGGATAATTGAAAATGTCAGGACTGGATGGCTCAACCGTCGGCACTTCGGGATTGATGTCGGTACCGATTTCCTGATTGCAGAAACGAACCAGATTGGGCATTGAAGTCGGGTTGCCGTACCAGTCGCCACCACCACGGTATTTCAACAAGGCAATGTTGAGTTGCTGGGCGGAAACAGAAACCGAAAATATCGACAACAATATGACAATCAACAATTTGTTTCGCATCATGATTTCATTTGATTTATCAATTGTATCGTATGGCAGGAGACCAAGGCTGCCGTTTCCGTTCGCAATCTGGCATCACCCAAACTGCATGGAACAAAGCCGTTTTCCTTGGCCAATGCCACTTCCTCTGGACTGAAATCGCCTTCCGGACCAATCAGGACCAACACGTTTTCACCTTTATTGTATAAGTCGCACAGTTTTTCAGTAACATCGTCATCAATCCAAGCAATGAATTTCTGCCCCTCAAAAGGCTGCTTGACGAGTTTGTCAAACGGCACAATATCCTCGACAATCGGCAATCGCGACTTTATGGATTGCTTCATGGCCGCCACCATCACCTTTTCGAAACGCTCCACATTGGCAGCACGACGCTCCGAATGGTAGGAAGTGAACAGCCTGACTCTGTCGATGCCGATTTCAGTTGCCTTTTCCAAAAACCACTCCATGCGCTCGTTCAGTTTGGTCGGCGCGATGGCAATCTCCAAATTGAAATTCCAATGGTCGTAGCCTTTGCGCTGGTTGGTCAAATTGACGGAAGCACGTTTCGGCAAAGCCTCTACCAGTTCAGCATCAAA
>JAZQPN010000056.1:0-7469 GCA_045628585.1 Bacteroidales bacterium
AAAAGCGGTAAGCTCTATGTGGTTGATTATGAAAATGCAGAAGCGATAAAACAAAAAGCAGGACTAAATTGATTTTTGGAAAATTGCCTGAGACAAATTGACAAGCAACATTTTGTTTTGGATGTCTTTTGTTATTCCTCCAGATTTTCCACCCTTTTGTTTATTTCTGTTGTTTACTTTCGTGCAAATTTACTACTTTTGCCCAGCAAATCCAATGCAACGCTATTCACGCTGCGAATCTTAGGTTTGCAGCCAAAATCATCACTATGCGGGATTTGAATTCCATTACATTGCCCATCGCCGAGGAATTGAAGCATTTCAACCTGCTTCTTGACAAAGAGTTTGTGGCTGAAAGTCAACCGCTTTGCGGCATTTTCAAGCATGTGATGAATGCAAAAGGCAAACAGCTGAGACCCGTTTTAGTTTTGCTTTCAGCGAAACTTTTTGACGAAATCAACGACAAGACCTATCGCGCCGCGCTTTTCGTGGAAATGGTTCACACAGCCACGCTTATCCACGACGATGTGATTGACGAATCGGGATTGCGGCGCGGAAAAACTTCCATCAATGCGCGTTGGGGCAATAGAACCGCCGTTCTTTCAGGCGATTACCTCTTGTCGAAAGCCGTCTTGAACCTTTCGGAAAACGCTGATTACGACATCCTTTCCGAAGTGCTTCGCACCGCCTGCCTGATGAGCGAAGGCGAGCTGATGCAAAGCGATAAGGCCGCGCATTTCGACATCAACGAAGCGGATTATTTTAATATCATCACACGAAAAACCGCCACTTTGATGGAAGTATGCTGTAAGACAGGAGCTTTCTCTGTCGATGCCGACCGACAGCAAATCAGTGCTTTGGCACAATTCGGGAAATACTTGGGCATCGCTTTCCAAATCCGCGACGACATTTTCGATTTTCAGCCTTCGCTGGAATTGGGCAAGCCTGCCGGTAACGACATCCGTGAGCACAATTTCACCCTTCCGCTGATTTATTGCCTTAATCATTCCAATGAAACCGAGCGACAGCAATTGCTCTCCGACATTCGTCAAATTGACGAAAATGCAAGTTTGCTGCCTTCCATCGTGAAGCGCGTGACCGCCTCTGGCGGCATCGCCTACGCTGAAAATAAAATGCAGGAGTTTGTCAATCTTGCCTTGCAGCAATTGGATGGTTTTCCGCAAAACGACGCACTTTCCGCCTTGCGCGACTTGGCGCATTATTGCGTGGAACGGAAAGCGTAAGGCTTACTTCTTCAACTTTTCATTGTTAAGATGTCTTTCCTTGTCGCGCGAAGTTTTCTTTTCCATGTTTTTGGCGAATGCTTCGGTCAGGTCGACGCCAGTTTGGTTGGCGAGGCACATCAGCACCCAAAGGATGTCGGCCATTTCATCGGCCATATCACGGTTTTTGTCTGATTCCTTAAACGACTGTTCGCCGTAAGTCCGGGCAACGATGCGCGCCAATTCGCCGACTTCTTCGGTCAGCAAAACCATGTTAGTCAGTTCGTTGAAATATCTTACGCCGTAAGTCTTAATCCATTCGTCAACGGCGGCTTGCGCTTCCTTGATTGTCATGATGCTGAGTTGTTTGTTGTTTATTTATTGAATTTGTGCTTGACCTATTGGTATGCAAAATTACATTTTTCCAAACGAAATAATGTCAGAAACGGGAAAAACGAGGCAAAACACTCGACAATCTTTTCTATCTTTGCACGTTATTTCAAAAATGAGACGCAACCGGATTTTCATATTACTATTATGCTTTTTTGCGCAAATGGCTTTCGCTCAGGAAGAAACGGGCGAAAAGAAAAAGACCAAAGTGAACATTGAGCATTACGACCTAATCAGCTACAACCGCAATTTGGGCGAGTTCCAGCGTCTCATCGGCAACGTGAAAATCAGGCACGATTCGGCTTATTTTTTCTGCGACAGCGCCTATTTTTACGAAAAAACAAACAGTTTCGATGCTTATCAGAATGTGCATATCATTGTGAATGACAGCGTTGAAATTTTCAGCGACCTGCTGAATTATGATGGCGACAAGCGTTTCGCCGAATTTTTCGACAACGTGCGCCTGAAAGACGACTCCACCCTACTCCGCACGGAATACATGACCTACGACCGCGACCTGCACCTTGCCAGTTATCCAGACAGCGCCTGCACCGTGCGCGGCGACAAGACCCTAATCAGTTGCCTCGGCTATTACCGAGATGACCTTAAGGAACTGTCGTTCTTTGAAAATGTGGAAGTTACAAGTCCGAAATACCAAATGTATACCGATACCTTATATTATAATACGGCTATCGAAAAAATGTGGTTCTGGGGCCCGACGACCATCATCAACAAGGAGAACGTATTGGAAGGCGAGCATGGCTATTATCTTGTAAATGAAGATATTGCCTATCTCGATAAGAAACCTGTCATGCACAACGAAACGCAAAGACTGAAATCGGATTCCATATTTTACAACCGCGCCATCGGTTTGGCAAAGGCCTTCGACCATGTCGACATGATTGACACCTCCTACAAAGTCGTCATGCGCGGCGATTACGTCGAAATGTGGGAGAAAAAGGGATTCTCCTTCGCCACCGACAGCGCCTACGCCACATATTATGACGATGGCACCGATTCGCTTTTCATTCATGCCGACACCATGTTTTTCCATTTCAAAACGGAGTTGAACGATGAGGAAAAAATGATTGCCCGACGCAATGTGCGTTTCTTCAAATCGGACATGCAAGGCAAATGCGACACCATGACTTATTTTGTTGCCGATTCCACTATCCGCATGAGGGTCAATCCGATACTGTGGGCCGAAGACAGCCAGCTGACTGGCGATTTCATCGACATCAAGATTGCCGACCACAAGATTGACAGCGTCATCCAGCGAAACAATGCGTTCATCATCAACCAGGATTCGGTGGAAGGCTACAACCAAATCAAGGGCACCGACATCATATCAAGATTCAGAGACGGAAATTTGCACCGCGTAAATGTTGAAGGCGGCAATGCCGAAACCATTTACTGGCTCCGTGAGGACAATGCAGCCCTCATCGGCATCGACGTTTCAAAGGCCGAAAACATGATTATTGAAATGAAAGACAACAATATTTCGCTCATCAAATCTTATAAAGGCATTGAGGAAACCATGTTCCCTGAAAAGGATTTACCTGAAAACCAAAGGCTTCTGCAAGGTTTCAAATGGAACGATGAGGTAAGGCCAAAAGACAAGACCGACATTTTCCGCAAGGTAGATGCCGTGATGCCAAGAACTGAAACGCCGCAAACCGAAGGGGAATCTCCTGCCGAATCAACCGAGGAAGAGGTTCCAAAACCAAAGCACAGAATAAAAGGAAGTTAATAACAAATTAAAAATAAGGAGATTAAATTATGTCAATCAAATATGACGGCCCAGTTGTGCTCATCATTATGGATGGCGTGGGCATCAATGAAATTGAAGCAGGCAACGCAGTGCGTCAGGCCAAGAAGCCTGTACTCGACGGTTGCATGGCAAACTATCCTTGGCAGAAACTGAAAGCCCACGGCACCGCAGTCGGTCTTCCATCCGACGGCGACATGGGCAACTCCGAAGTGGGTCACAATGCCATCGGAGCTGGTCAGATTTATTCGCAAGGTGCAAAACTCGTGTCGGAATCGCTTGAATCGAAGGCAATGTACGAAAACAAGGTCTGGAAATCGCTTGCTGCCGACGCCCTTAAAGGCGGCACCATGCATTTCCTTGGTCTGCTGAGCGATGGCAACGTCCACTCACACATCAATCACCTCATGCAAATGCTCGATGAAGCTCATGCCGAAGGCATCAAGAAGGTGAGAGTTCATGCACTGTTGGACGGCCGCGATGTAGGCGAGACCTCAGCCCTGATCTATGTCGAACAGCTTGAAGCCAAACTCGCCGAACTTTCAGGCAACGGCTTCGATTACCGCATCGCTTCAGGCGGCGGCCGCATGAAAATCACCATGGACCGTTACGGAGCCAATTGGGACATGGTGGCGCAAGGCTGGAAAACCCATGTCCTTGGCGAAGGCCGTCAATTTGCCACTTGCAAGGAAGCCATCGAAACTTACAGAAACGAAATCCCAGGCGTCATTGACCAAGACCTGCCAGCTTTCATCATTGCTGAAAACGGAAAACCTATAGGCACCATCGAAGACGGCGACAGCGTCATCCTTTACAACTTCCGCGGCGACCGTGCCCAGGAAATCACCCGCGCCTTTGAAGGCGGTCCGGATTTCGACAAGTTTGACAGAGTGAGGGTCCCGAAAGTCAACTACGCCGGTATGCTCGAATACGACGGCGACCTGCACATTCCGCATCAGTTCCTTGTGGCACCGCCTGTCATCAAGAACACTTTGGGCGAATTTCTCGCCAACAAAGGCATCAAGCAATTAGCCATTTCCGAGACTCAGAAATACGGTCATGTCACTTATTTCTTCAACGGCAACCGCTCTTCAAAGTTCGATGAGACCACTGAAGAATACATTGAAATTCCATCTGATGTCGTTCCTTTCGAGCAGCGTCCTTGGATGAAATCCGCTGAAATCACCGATGTCCTTGTGGAAAAGATTCTGAAAAACGAACAGCCTTTCATGCGCGTCAATTTTCCGAATGGCGACATGGTTGGACACACAGGCAGCCTTGAAAGCACCATCATTGGTGTTGAGTCTGTTGACATAGCGCTGAAACGCATTCTTCCTGCCATCGATGCAGTTGGCGGCATGGCCATCATCACTGCCGACCATGGCAACGCTGAAGAAATGTACGAAATGGGCAAGGACGGCGCTCCGAAGACCGATAAGAACGGTAAAATCAAAGCCAAGACCAGCCACACGCTCAACAAGGTGCCTTGCATTTTCTACGACAACACCGAAAACAAGGACAAATACCAAGTTATTGATGCCGACGATTACGGCTTGGCAAACATCGCTTCAACCATCGCACTGCTTTTGGGCGAAACGCCAAAAGAATGCTGGGAAAAGCCTATGATTGAGGTGAAATAAAGCAATTTACCTCTTTACACAAAAAAGTCCCAAGGTTGGCCTTGGGACTTTTTGTTTTTAGGATTATAGACGTACAACCGTACGTCTTTACGTTCCAATAATTAACGTTAGAACACGTAATTGAATCCAATGAAAGCCTTCATTTTCTGTCCGTCAAATTTGTCGAATGCACGGCCAAAATCGGCTGAAACGACAAGGTTGCGGTTCATGATGAGTTTCAGGCCACAGCCGGCACTCATGTGAACGCCTTCCTTCTTGCCGCTATACAAAGCAAAGTTCTCCGACATAGGTTCAACGCTATTCATTAACTCCTCTTCGCGGAATTTCTGTGTCACCATGCCGGCATCGAAGAATGGATTCAAAGCCAACTGCCAGTTCTGGTTGATGAACTGGAAGCTGAGGAAACGCCAGCGCATTTCGACATTGGCAAAAGTGAAGCCTTCGCCGATAACGCCATTGCGGTTCACGCCACGCATGGAAACGCTGCCGCCCAATCCTTCGGTATACATTTTCTGGAAGAACATGGTATTCAAGTTGTTAATCATGTACCATGGCGTTTTTCCTGCCAGCACGTTTTGTGTGCCGAGACGATAAGCAAGCGTCAGTTTGTCCTTGTACAAAGGAATGTAGTGCCTCCACAAGAATGTGAGTGAAAGATTGCCATAACCTTTATTATCAATGATGTCAGGAGCGCCGACCAAAGTGGCTTCGGCATAAATGCCTCGCGTCGGGTCGCTGCGAAGGTCGCGGCTGTCGTAGAGCAAACCGAGACGGATTTGAGTGGTGTTGCCGCCTTGGGCTTCATCTTCTCTAATAATTCCTTTGTCCACATAGCGTTCAAAAAGTGTAGTATCTAATTCATAACCAGGTAAATCAATGCGGCTGGCCTTTGTGTTATAATAGGCAAGACCGACCGTCCAATTGAGATTTTTCACGCCGAAAAACGGGCGCTGCATACTGCCCACGAAACGGAACTGGTTGCGGTTGATGAAATTATAACCTGATTTTTCTTGATGATTCGGATCTTGATAATTTGACTCAAATCCATTGAAACCGAAAAATTCGTATTTCTTGGCATAGAAATAGGTGATGTCGACGAAAAATTTCGTGTCTTTCACCACGTAAGGCAAATCGGAGTAGAAGCGGAACACGCCCGAACCTTTCGTGTAGCGCGAAGCCTCGAAATTGAACTTGTATTTGTAATTCGGATAAAGACTGCCGTCGCCATAATTGAAAATGTCGCAGCAAAGGCCGTATTGGAAGCCCAAATCGGCATCGAAACCAACCACAGGCAACGGACCGAAGTTCCATCCCGTCTTGATGATTTCACCTTTTTCGTTGTAAACCTTTTCTTTTTTCTGAGAGAAACCGCTGATTGACAGCAGTATAGCTAATGTGATAAATAATACTTTCTTCATAGTATGTGATTTTTAATGCGGCAAAAGTAAAAACTTTTACTAATTCATGCAAATTGTATTTTAAAAATGAGATTTTTTATGCCGAAAAGATTGCTACCTTTGCACACTAAACAAATTGAGCATGGGTTTTGTTGAAATATTGCTTATCGGCATTGGCCTTTCGATGGACGCTTTTTCGGTTTCAATCTGCAAAGGACTGACAACCAAAAAGTTCTCATTGAAAATGGCCGTAATTTGCGGCTTGTGGTTTGGCAGTTTCCAAGCCTTGATGCCGCTTATCGGCTACTTTTTGGGCGTTCAATTCGAAAGCCTCATCGCCTCATTCGACCATTGGATTGCCTTTGGCCTTTTGGCTTTAATCGGCGTAAACATGATTCGCGAAGCGGTTTCAAAGAAAGAGGAAGAAAAAGACAGTGGCGCTTTGGATGCCAGGACCATGTTCCTTTTAGCCGTTGCCACCAGCATCGATGCCTTGGCCGTAGGCGTTTCGTTTGCCGCTTTGAATGAAAACATCTGGCGTGCCATCGTGATTATTGGCTTAACGACCTTTGTTTTTTCAGCTGTCGGAGTGAAAATCGGCAATGTTTTCGGTTCAAAATACGAAAAGAAAGCCGCCATTGCAGGCGGTATCATTCTGATAATCATCGGTGTAAAGATACTACTTGAACATCTTGGCATCATTGCATGATAAAGGATTAAGAAAAAATGTTTGAGGTATCAAAAAAAATAGTACTTTTGCAGCGCAAAATGTTTCGGGATGTAGCGCAGCCCGGTAGCGCGCTTCGTTCGGGACGAAGAGGCCGCAAGTTCGAATCTTGTCATCCCGACACAAAAAAATCAGCCGACAGTCGTCGGCTGATTTTTTGTTTGTATGTTGCTGGTTATCATTCGGCTTGGCCAAGCAAAACCTGTGGTCCCATGTTGTAGTAAATGTCAACAGGAACGCCAGCTTCGTTGACGCGGTCGAGGTCGCCTTGCAGTTCGCCCTTGATGACGCTGTCTTCATCAATCCATGCTTTCACACCTGCGTAAT
>JAZQPN010000057.1:0-5041 GCA_045628585.1 Bacteroidales bacterium
AAACTTCCTGAAATTCCAGAGCATTACCAACTGTTTGCCGACATCAGGCAACGCTCCAATGGCGATGCCTACGACCGCACCGCATCGGTTTTCATTATCCCGACCGACAAGGCCAAAAGCCTGCTGGATGGTTTGCAAAACGGCATTGAGACCTTGCCCGTTTTCACAGGAAAAGATGGCAAAAAATATCAGGGCATCAAGGCCGAAGACGACTACCTGCCACCCATTGAACTGGTGCGTTTCTTCACTTCCTTTGGCGCTGGATTTTTCAATGAAAGAGTGAAAATAGATGGCTTGGATTGGGCTGATGAAAACCATTATAAGATGGAAATCACTGAACTCAACGACCATCTTTGCGGCGACGTGCTGATTGGTGCCTTCATCGGAAACTACGATAGCGGCGGTCATAAACTCGCTTTAGATATTCTTGCCTATCCCGGTGATTATGAATGGACTGCAAATTCAGGAAAACATCACAGCATCCCGCTGTTCAACACTTGCAACGTGATGGAAATGGCCGGACAAAACTATGGCAGGCTCTTCCTGACCGACACTTTGGAAATGGAATTCGATGTACCTGAAAACGCCACGGATTTACGTCTACGCTACATCAGCACCGGCCATGGCGGCTGGGACAACGGCGATGAATTCAATCCGAAAGAAAACACGATTTTCATTGATGGCGAAAAGCGTTTCACGCACACGCCTTGGCGTTGCGATTGCGCCACTTTCCGCGAACAGAGTCCTGTTTCGGGCAACTTCTGGAACGGCATTTCATCGTCCGACTATTCCCGCTCAGGATGGTGTCCAGGCACGGCAACCAACCCCGTCTATTTCGATTTGAAAGACTTGAAACCAGGCAAACACACCCTGCGCATCGCCATCCCGCAAGGAGCTGACGAAGGCGAAAGCTTCAGCCACTGGATGATTTCAGGAGTACTGATTTACAATACGTTGTAATCCTCAAACTCTTCGCTTTCCATAGTGTCAAGCACATCGTTGATGCTATCGGTGTTGAAGCAGTCGAGTTGTTGGGTCTTGGTCTTCAGCATCACCTCAAGGTCGTTGATCTTGTTGCTGATTTCCTCAAATTCCGTTTCGGCAAGACCGCCTTCGTCTGCAGGCAAAGAAAGGTCGGAACGCAAGCCGAGGATGCCGAAATAAACAAGTTGCAATTCATCGCAATCGTTGGTTTCGGAAATCTGTTGTTCGACAGCCTGAATGTCAGTCTGCATTTCCGTGTATTTTTCCGAATGTTTCTCATCGCAAGCCGAGCAGAGGAACAAGGTAGCGGCAACAACTGCCATTGAAAATATCTTTTTAACCATCATTTGAGTAATTTTCTGCAAAAGTAACAAATTGTTTTCATTCGGAAGGAATTTTCAAGTGCAAACAATTGCAAACATCACATTTACAAATAATTAAAAAGTTATCAACAGGTATTGTTGAATACTTTTCTGTTTTTTGTATAAAAAGAAAAATTTGGAGCAAGTCTTTTCCTATATTTGCAAGTAATTTCATTTCAAATAGAAACACATTTAAACAACCTAATTATTAACATTAAATTATTCACTATGAAAAAGTTACTTACTTTTTTCGTGGCAATGATTGCCTCCATCACCATGATGGCTCAGGTGACAACATCAGGTATGACAGGTAAGGTGACCGATGCAAACGGCACACTTCCTGGCGCAACCGTGATTGCTATTCACATTCCTTCCGGAACCACCTATGGTACCGTAACCAACAACGAAGGCCGTTACTCTCTGCAAGGCATGAGAGTTGGTGGTCCTTACAAAGTTGAAGTCCGTTTCATCGGCTTCGTTCCTGCAAGGTACGAGAACATCACCTTGAAATTGGGTGAAACTTATCGTGCCGACTTCCAACTTCAAAATGAAGCTGTCGGTTTGAATGAAGTTGTAGTTTCGGGCGAAGCTATCAAGCCAATCAGCAACTCAACTTCAACAACCATCAGCACAGAGGAAATCGCCAATCTGCCTACCGTCAGCCGCAGCATCACCGATGTCGTTAAGGTTTCTCCTTACGCAAACGGCATGAGCTTCGCCGGCAGCGATGGCCGTTCGACCAACTTCACCGTTGATGGCGCTAACTTTAACAACAACTTCGGTCTGAGCAGCAACCTCCCAGGCGGTGGCACTCCTATCTCAGTCGATGCTATCGAAGAAGTTCAGGTCGTCGTCGCTCCTTTCGACGTCCGTCAGTCCAACTTCGTCGGCGGCGGCATCAATGCCATTACCAAGTCAGGTACCAACAAGTTCCATGGTTCGGCTTACACTTACTACACCAACCAGACCATGCGTGGTAACAGACTGATGGGTGAAGACCTTGGCGTTCGTCCAGAAGAAAGCCAATTCATCTATGGCGCTACCGTTGGCGGCCCTATCGTTAAGGACAAGTTGTTCTTCTTCATCAACGCTGAAAAGAAAAACGAACCGTCACAGCAGATTCAATACCGTCCAGGTGCTGGTGATGCAGCAGAACTCGACCGTATTTACGACAAGCTGGTTAATGATTATCACTATAACCCAGGTTCCTACACCGATTATCCTGGTGGCAACAACAACCTGAAACTCTTGGCCCGTTTAGACTGGAATATCAATGACAACAACAAGTTAATGTTCCGTTTCAACAGAACCACCAACACACAGTGGTATGCTCCTAACGGCAATTCTTGCGACGATAACTTCCGTAACTACAACTACAACCGTTCAAGCGACAGATCGTTCCCGTTCTCCAACAACATGTATTCACAACAGAATAATGTGATGTCATTCGCTACTGAATTGAACAGCCGTTTCTCAACACAGCTGAGCAACCAGTTCCTGTTCACTTATACTGACATCAACGATCAGCGTGGTTCCAACTCAGACCTGTTCCCACACATCGACATCATGAGCGGTTACGAAGATCTCCAGGAATATGGCAACTTCATTCCTTTCACCAGCTTCGGTTACGAACTCTTCACCTATAATAATGGCGTGAAGAACAAAGTCATGAACGCTACCGACAACATCACTTACTATGCCGGTAACCACAAGATCACTGCTGGTCTCAACTGGGAACGCCAGACCGCAAGTAACTCTTACATGCGTAATGGTACAGGTTACTATCGTTTCGCAAGCGTCGATGACTTCCTGACAGGTGCCCGCCCATTGAGCTTCGCCCTTTGCTTTGGTAACAATGGCGTCGAAAATCCTGCAGGTATCGTCACCTACAACCAGTTCGGCGTTTATGCACAAGACGATTGGAACATCACTGACAACTTCAAGCTGAATTACGGTATCCGCGCTGATGCCATGTTATTCGACGAATCAGCCCTGATGACCAACAATGCCATCCTCGACTACAACATGGGCGGCAATGTCGTCAACACTGGCAAGTGGCCTACCAACCGCGTTCAGATTTCTCCACGCGTTGGCTTCACATGGAATGCTACTGAAGGCCTCACCGTCCGCGGTGGTACCGGCGTCTTCCAAGGCCGCCTGCCTCTCGTATTCTTCACCAACATGCCTCAGAATGCTGGTATGATCCAAACCCTCATTTCAAAGGGTAATTACAGCGGCAGCCTCGGCACTGACGCAGATGACAACACCGTCGTCAACTATTCTGATGCAGCTGCTGCAAACCTCGACGCTCTCTATGTCGACGGTCACTATCTCACCAATGTGGACGACATGATCAATGCTCTTAACCTCAACACCACTATCACTCCTGAAGACGGCCAACTCACTGGCGACATCAACGGCGTTGATCCAAACTTCAGGATGCCTCAGATCTGGAAATCAATGATTGGCATCGATTGGGACGTTCCGGTTTCATTCCCATTGACATTCACTGCTGAAGGTATGTTCAACAAGACTATCTACGGTGTCCGTCTCGTCGACTGGAACCTCAAAGCCAACACGATTGAAAACGCTGGCGATGAATTCCGTTTCAATGGTCCAGACAACCGCATCAACTACAACCTCTTCGTTGACGAAGAAGGCAATTCAAACTACAAATACGGTTCACACAGCGCATACGTGCTGACCAATGCCAAGGAAGGTTATGGCTACATCTACAACTTTGCTGTTGATGCTACCCCATGCAAGAACTTCAACGTTAAAGTCGCCTACACTCACACTGAAAGCAAAGAAATTTCCGGTATGCCAGGCAGTGCCGCTTCATCAGCTTACTCAGGCCTCTACAGCATCGATGGTCCTTCATTCGTCGGTCTGCAACGCAGCGAATATGTCATTCCTGACAAGGTTACCGCTTCTGTCGGCTTCATGCTTCCTTCACTCTTCGAAGGTGATGGCCTCAGATTCAACTTCTTCTACACAGCTCAGTCAGCTGGTGCTTACAGCTACATCTACTCTAACGACCTCAACGGCGATGGCATTGCTACCGACCTGATGTACATTCCTAAAGATGTTAACGAACTCCAGTGGGCTAGCATCGAAGACATGGAAGCCTTCAAGACCTTCATGGAAAACGATCCTTACCTGAGCACACACAAAGGCCAATATGCAGAAGCATACGCTGGCCGTTCACCATGGGCTCACTACCTCGATGCCCGTATCGCTAAGACCTTCAAGCGCACCATCGGTGGCACCACCCACAACCTCGAACTCAGCGTCAACTTCGACAACGTTCTGAACATGCTCAACTCATCATGGGGTCTCTACAGATATGGCTGCTACGGCAACGCCAGCACTGTTTCTCCTCTGAAGGTTGAACGCATTGAAAACAACACTCCTGTTTTCTCAATGAACAAGGTTAACGGTGAATACCCAACACAAACCTATACCGAAACCTATATCAACACCAGCCAATGCTGGTCACTGATGTTCGGTCTGAAGTATAGCTTCTAATCCAACATATCCTTTTGGATAAAATGAAAGAGGGTGACTAAAAAGTTTAGTCATCCTCTTTTTTGTTTTCGCGGCCATTGCCATGATTCTGTTATTGACAGCTATCGTGCAAAAAAATGGCTATTATTTTGAAAAACAAATAAATAGCCATTGTTATTTGACGGGAT
>JAZQPN010000058.1:0-3182 GCA_045628585.1 Bacteroidales bacterium
CTTTTGTTTTTTCATTGGGTTGGAAAAATGAATGTCTTTAATGTTTTTGCAGTTTTTAGGTAATCTCAACTTATGTCCATCAAGCTAGGTCAAATAGTATTTTATCGTTTTTAAATAAGGAAACAGACCTTCTATTTCAAGAAAATCATTTTTTTAAGAGCGGGCAAATCGTTTTTTTTGTACTTTTGCAAATTCTTCTGCCACAAAAATAGGGTAAACATGGTTTTGTTCATAATTTGAATGGGAAGATATTTCACTAAGTATTAACAAAATAACACTGATGTAAAAAAAGGTATTGTTTTTTAAGACATATTTAAGATAAATGCATTAGCTTTATAGTTTGTGTTGTCAAAACTTCCACTTTTAATAAACACATTTCAAACAGTAGGGCAATGCTCACGTGAATAGCGTGGGCTTTACTGTATAGTTGAAATGTGTGGCTGTGGAAGGCCTTGACAACCAACTCGGAAAAGTGAAGCCTTCGTTTTTTTTTATGCCTTTTTTGAAAGTCAACAAGTAAAATCAAAGCATCATGGACAGAACGAAACAAAATGAAATAGATTTGGAGGTTTTACAGTCACAATCTTCTTTTTCAAACATAACCGATAGCCAGATATTTCAAAGCAAACCGAGTGAGAACCATTCTGTCGTTAGACCTGAAGTCTTGAAATTTACCAAAGATGCCCGGTTGGAACTTGCCATCAGGGAAATGCGCATTGGCCAACGCGTTCATGAAGAATTGAAACAGCAGGGACGCACCGTAACTTGGTTAGCCAAACAGCTTGGTATGGAACGAACAAACCTTTATTACACTTTCAAGCGGGACTCTATCAGTATGGAGCTCTTGCTGCGTATATCGTGTCTTCTTAACCATGATTTCTTTCAAGACATATTTGATGTATGCAAAACATACGGATTATTTTAACAAGTGATAATAAATTCAAGCAAAAATGAAAAAAGTACTAATTTCAATGGCCTTTATGGCTTTAATGGCGGGTGATTTGAATGCCCAGGTGTTCAATGTGGAGGACAATCCCGACAACAATCGCGCCCAGACAGAGGAAAACGTTTTGATCGCGCAGCAATCCGATGAACAGGACAGATTTGCGCCACTCGGCAGCGGCACTTTGATTCTGGCAGCCTTAGGAGGTGCCTATCTGTGCAGTAGGAAAAACAAAAAACGCACAAATAAATAATTATTAAATCAACGATAACAATTAAAAATGGAAAACAAGAAAGAATTTGGTTTTTTACGTCATGGCTACGAAGCTCCTTGGGCGGAGAGCGTAGCGGTTGCTCAAGAGGGCATTTTGTGTGCGTCGCAACCAGAACTAGACGGTGGTCTTCAGGAATTTGAAAACGAAACCACAGATGGCACATGGGATTAAAAAAACAATCATTACTCAATTAAATCACAAAAAGACTAACAGGAAAATGAAGAAATTAACGATGATCGGCATGGCGGCACTGCTCGTGTTGGCCGTGTCGTGCAAGAAAGATGAAAAGACAAACGCTGTCCAAGGTCCGGGTTTCCGTGCATCGTTGGAAATCCAGGCTGGCAACGACAAGACTCATTTGGAAGACGGCACCAAGGTGAAATGGGATGCCGGCGATGCCATCTTGGTAATCAACAGCTCGAACGAAGCCAAGGTGTTTGCAACAGAAACTGGTGTAATGACAGACGGCTATGCCGACTTTCAATCGGCAGATGCCACGGAAGGCTTCTACACACCTAATTACAAAGCCTATTATCCTTCGGGTTTATATAACACTACGACAGGCAAAATCTCCTTGCCACAAACACAGCAATATGCTGCAGGTTCGTTTGGCAAAGGCTTCAACCCAATGGCCGCCCAAGCTTCTGACGAAACCCTTGAATTCAAAAACATCTGCGGCATGCTGGCACTTCAACTCAAAGGAAACTGCACGGTGAGCAGTATCCGCATCACCTCGAAAGACGACGAAATGCTGTGGGGCGAAGGCGACCTCATCCTAACGGGAACCGACAGTGGCGCAAGTCTCAGTCTCGGCACTTTGAGCAACGGCAGCGCAAGCATTACATTGAACTGCAACAATGAAGTGACATTAAATACGGCGAATGCAACAACGTTCTATTTTGTTCTTCCCAATGGCGCCCTTTCAAGTGGATTTAACGTAGTGCTGACAGATAGCAACGGAAAAGTGTGGAAAAAATCAGCATCAACAAACACCGAAATTCACCAGAACAAAATCAGAAAAATGTCAGAACTTAGTGTTGGAACTGTAGATCCTGTTCTTCCGACGGTTACAACCACTTCAGGTTGTATCGATTGTAATTTTACACTGAGCGGAAGTGTGACGGTCAGCGGCACGCAAGTTTGCGAATATGGCTTTGTTTTTGCAAAAACCTCTGAAAATTCAAATCCAACCATTGGCGGCGAAAACTGCATCGTTTATACCGTAAACACCGAAACCTTGTCAGGTATGAATGATTATACGATATCCATTGAGGAACTGGGATTAGAACCTGGTGTCATGTACACGGTAAAACCCTACGCCATTATCGATGCCCCAGCTTATGGAACAGCAGAACCAGTCGCCTTGCCAGCACCTTGGCCAACCGCTTGGACTGCTGCCGGCCATAGCACATATAAATATACGGTAGGCAGCGGCAAACAAGTTTATTTCTCGCGCGGCAATTTGCAGTATAATGCAATAGGTGCAACTGCCACTGCTGCTTCCGGCCAAAGCGTTGGCGGCACTTGGCGTTTCGCCGAACATCAGTATGAATTCATTGGTGACAATAACTCCCTCGCAGGACCAACCTACACGGGCTGGATGGACCTGTTCAGTTGGGGTGCTTCGGGCTACAACCACGGAGCACAATGCTACCAACCTTGGGCATATAATATAGATGCAGATGATCAAGTAGCCCCTAATCTTGTTGCAAACAATGCTTATGGCGATAACGCCAAACACCTTTACAGCAACACGCCATCTAAGGCTGACTGGGGCTACAACGCCATCAGCAACGGAGGCAACACTGCGGGTAGTGGCTGGCGCACTTTGACTAAAGGCGAGTGGGATTATCTCTTGAAAAGCCGAAGTAATGCCTCAAACCTTCGCGGTTATGGCAGGGTTGGCAACTGCGAGATTCCCGGCATGATTATCCTGCCCGATGGTTGGACAAGTTGCCCCGATGG
>JAZQPN010000059.1:0-7400 GCA_045628585.1 Bacteroidales bacterium
AAACTGCTTTCGCCCTCCAAAATGCGCTTACGTATCTGATACAGACGGTCCTTGACTTCCAGTTTTTCATCGATGCTGACCGGCGGACGTTTCACGATTTGAGCGATTTCAAATTCAGGACTCACCATCGGAATGCTGTCCTGCGGCATACTTTTATAGAAAGATTTCACTTCAGATGGCGTAACGACAACATTTTCCATGATTTTCGCCATCACCTGCTCCTGCAACATTCCATCCTTAATGATAGGACGGAGTTCATCCTTGATTTCAGGCAAAGTCTTGCCGAAATACGCCTCCATCTTTTCCTGAGACCCGAAGCCTGCCATATATCCACCAATTCTGCGGGTCATTTCGGCATCAACCACATCATCCTCGATGGTCAAGCTGTCCATTTCAGCCTGATTCAGCATCAGTTTCTGGAAAAGCAACGATTCCAGAATCTCGCAATGCAACGACTGATAAGAGCCTTCCGCGCCGCCTCGCAAACGATATTCCATATACTGCTTTTCAATATCCGACTGCAAAATCACATTCTTGCCGACGACGGCAACAATCTTATCCACAACCTGCGACTGTTTCTGTGCAAAAACCTGCACCGAAAGCAAAGTCAACAGACATAAAACGACATTTCTTTTCATTATTTATCTTCTTTAGTTTCAATAATTTGCGCCGACGAACCCGTATACACTTCAAAAGCATGGTCCTTTGCGGCCTTTTCATATAATCTGGATTTCAACGCATCGAGCAGGTCTTTCTTGCGTTTCATCAAAATCATGCTCCTGATGTTTTCCCTTTCCATATCCAATGGCGAAATATCCTCCTCCATCAGATAATCCTCGAAACGCACCAAATAAGTGAAATCATCCTTGTCGAACATCACGAAACGGTTCTTCTTCAGGAAACTTTCCGTGTTGTAAATCTCTATCGGTATGATTTTCAGCAGTTCATCCAAACGGAGCCAGTTATCGACATCCAAGTAACTCGACACGGCATAATAAGTGACCATAATGTCAAGACGCTGCAGCATCAAGGTATCCGAATCGCGCATAATCTTTTGGAAATCATTCTTTTGTTCACAATCAGATTTCAAAATGACGTATGCTGCCCTGACCATAGTCTGACGCATTTGAAAATTCTCCTTATTTTGTTCGTAATAAGCCTCGATTTCTTCTTCCGTAACAATGGTATCGAGTTTTTGCTCAGCAAGTTGCGTCTCGTAGGCATAAATCACCAAGGAATTCTGGTACTCCTGAATCTGTTTGGAGAAATCGAGTTGTTCCTTCGAAAGGTTTTTCTCCGCCTGATGCAAAAGCAACTCGCGGCGAATCCAGGAATCGACAAAAGCGTTGACGCGATTGAGACTGTCCACAATGTCCGTTCCAGGAGCCACAACCCCCATCAAATCAGACTCATAAAGGTATTTGCCGTAGCACTCGGCCACGACAACACCTTTCGAATCATCCGACTTGAGGTTGCAGCTCTGCAAAAAAAGCACGCAAACCAGTCCTAACAGCCAACGCAACTTTCTCATTTATAAAGCTTTCTGACTTTATCAAGAACTTTCTCGTCAACCGAGACTGGGTATTTTGCACGCAAAGCCTCCAACCACTTGGCTTCCAGTTCCACCTGATAATCGGAGGTAACCAATCCCTTGGCTTCCTTCAGGGTCTTCGGTTCAGGATTACGTTTTTCGATAATTGCCACAATCACAGCAGATTCATCGACCGTTGAATGGATTTCATTGATTGTACCGGCCTTCCATTCGGTCTGGTCGACATATTGGTTGTCGCCCTTCTGATAGAAGCCCTTGCGGACGAAGACATGCTGGATGGAATCGCGCTGAATGATTGGGCGCAAACTGTCCCAAGGCGTTTTTGCATCAATCAAAGCCTTGACTTTCGGAAGCGACTCAGCACGCGTCACAGTGATGATGGCAGCCTGAACACGCTCATCCCACATGTATTTAGTAGCTTGACGGGCATGGAATTCCTGCAAACCCGTTGTGTCTTTCACAGCCTTGTCCCAGACTTCCTTTTCCATCAAGTCGAAGAGCAGGATGCCATCATAATACTCCTGAACAAGATTCTTAAATTCAGGGTATTTTTCCTCCAAATGAGCATCGGCAAAGTCCATCACCTTTTCGTTGGCAAAAGCATCGTAAAGTTCGTAAGCGCAAGCCATAGGCGTACCGAACTTGCGAGGCTTCTGCTTTTCGTTGATATAATTCACGAAATCAGCGACTTTTGTCGAATTTCCATCAATGGTGAACAATTCAGCTTTCATGTCGGCAGTAGCAGCCGGGACATATTTTCCTGCCAGCAAAGTACTGTCGATAGTGGACAAAAATGCCTCAACATTGGCATCATTCTGCTTGAAATTGTAATCCTTTCTGACTTGTTTCAGGACGACTTCTTCCGACTTCTTTGAGCGCATGTCCTTTTCAACGCGCTCGCTGATGGCCTGACTTTCCTTGTCGAAACTGCCGATGCCCGTTTTGCCCAACAGCTTGATGATGTGATAGCCATAACTTGTGCGGACTGGCTTAGCGATTTCGTTCACTTCCAAGCCCTTACACGTTTCAATAAACTCAGGAACAATGCGGCTGACCGTGAAATTGCTCAAAGCGCCGCCACGCGAAACCGTTCCGCGGTCGTCGGTGTATTTCGTCACGACTTCGTTCCAGTTCTTGCCATCCTGATCCATAAGTTCCTTGTAGATGTTATCGGCTTTCTGTTTCATGGCAGTCTCGTCCTCTTTCGAAGCATCGAAAGGAAGCTGCAAAAAAACGTGAGCGGCCTGAATGGTTCCCATAGCATCGGTAACGCTCTGAACCTTAATGATATGATAGCCAAAATCGCTGCGGACTGGCATCGAGATTTCACCTTCCTTGGTGTTATAGGCACCCGTTTCAAATGGATAAACCATGTCGAAAACAGTGAAATAACCCAAATCGCCATGATTTCCCTTGCGAGCCGGTGAGCTTTCGGTAGCTTTCATGTCCTTTGCCGAAGGATCATCGGAATATTTCACGGCGAGGTTAGCGAAATCTTCGCCTTTCATGGCCTTTTTGCGGATGTCCATGGCCTTGTTGTAAGCCTTCAAGGTATCCGACGGCAAGGCATGTTTGTCGCAGGTAATCAGGATGTGCGATGCGCGGATGTCCTTCAGCTTGCGCTGATAGGCTTCCTGAATCAGTTCGTCGCTGACTTTTTCGTTGCTGAAATAAGGCTTTGCCAACTGCTTGCGGTAGCCTTCGAGTTCTTTCTTGAATTGTGCGCTCGTGTCGAGTTTCATCTCGGCGGCTTCCATCACTTTCATGCGGAAATTGACGAAAAGGTCGAGATATTCGTCAACCGACTTCTTGTCAATCACATCATTTTTAATGTTGTTCTTGGAATAGACATCGGTAAATTCCTTGACAGTTACCGGCTTATCACCGATAGTCATCAGCACCTGATTATCGAGTTTCGATTGAGCATTGATGCTTAACACTGGCAGCGAGAAAGCCGCCAAAGCAAACATTTTCAAAAAGTTACACTTTTTCATTTCAGATTTATTTTAATTTATTTTCTTTCAAATCGAGTCCGTTTAGGGAAACAAGCGGTAAAATTACACAAATTGTGCTTACCTTCCTCCAACTAAATGAAATAAACGGCAAAAAGTGTGATTTATTGCAATGAAAAAGCCAACCTTTCAGGCTGGCTTCAAATGGTTTTTCATCAGATTTTTAAAGCTCCGTCAACCTCCAAGGCATCGGGAAGGACCGAAACTCCCCTGACATCGAATTTTTCAATCACGGATTTTGCCTGCTCGATTTGGGAAAGGTGAACGATGAGGCCGGAATTGCCGCGTTTTTCAACAAATGCGAAATTCGGATTGTTTTTCACGACGGAAAGCAAAGCATTGACAACAGGTTCCACGCCAAAGCCGCCATCGTAGGAAAGTGCCAAATCCGTTCCCGAAACGCCTTCAATCTTCAAATCGAGATGCGAGGGCAAAGGGCCTATCTTCAAATTTGCACGGACCGTTTGAGAATCTAATTTTGAAAAAGTACATTCGCCGATTTTAAGGTCTCCGATTTTCGCTTTGTCGGCAATGATTTTCTGCAATTCCGAAAAAGAAATAGATGCTTTCATAAGTATGTCATTTTGTCAGTTGTCATTTCGTTTCAACCACATCCTGCATTTCCGGTCCGAACCATTTGTCAAGCTGTTCATCGACACGCATTTCCATGGCGGGCGTAATGAGATGCTGCACTTTTTTAGCGATGATGGCGATGGAAGCCACTTCATCGGCCCAGCCCAAAATATGATGACGCTTCGACGAAATCAAATCTATAGGCAGAACTAAATAAGCCAATGCTGCGCCAATTGTCAGTTTATCAGACCTTGGCGTGTTCGGATCGGTCATTACATAATAAAGTAACACGGCAGGCCGAGCTGCCACGCGACCGGCTTTCTTGGCATAGTCGCACACTTTGTCCCAAAGCAGGGAGATGTTGGTTGAATTGTTTTGCATAGTTTAGATTTTTGATTAACGGTTCTGTCGTGTCAATAATCGTTCCAAAATCATTTTTTCACAAAAACAACAAAAACACTCTCATATATCGCGTTCTATGGAACGTTTGCCGGTGTGAATCCGTAGCAATCTCAAGTTTCTTGGATTGCTCCAGATGTCACACCGTCAACCCTTTCGGGGATTCAATATATGAGAGAAAAAACATTCAAAACAAACTGATTCAAAAAAGCGGCAATCCTTCATCAATCAACAAGTTTGTTTTTATAGTTTTTTCTTTGCCGTCGGTCAAGCCAATAGGCTGTTGAAAAGATGAAAGTCAAAACGCCAAATCATATTTGAGCATTTTGACATTCATTTTTTCGACGAATTCGTGTACGAATTGACCGATGGCAAAATGTTTTTCCTGTTTTTGTATCAACAACTCCATTATCATAAAAAACGCCTGTCGCGAACGGCAGGCGTTGTATGGAATCCGATTCCGAATCAGCTTCTCTTGCTGTAGTTTGGAGCTTCCTGGGTGATGGTGACATCGTGCGGATGGCTTTCCAAAATGCCAGAGTTGGTGATGCGGATGAACTTGGCTTTCTTCAGTTCATCGATGGTGTGCGAGCCGGTGTAACCCATACCTGAGCGCAAGCCACCGACCATCTGATAGACCACTTCGGCCAAAGTGCCTTTGTAAGGGACACGGCCTGCAATGCCTTCCGGAACCAGTTTCTTGACATCTTCAACCGAATCCTGGAAATAACGGTCCTTCGATCCGCACTGCATGGCTTCAAGAGAACCCATTCCTCTATATGTCTTGAACTTACGGCCTTCGTAAATGATAGTGTCGCCTGGCGATTCATCGACACCGGCAAAGAGCGAACCAGCCATGATGGAAGATGCGCCGGCTGCCAATGCCTTCACGATATCACCCGTGTAACGGATACCGCCATCGGCGATGAGCGGGATGCCAGTACCTTCCAAAGCCTTGGCCACATCCATGACTGCGGTGAGCTGCGGGACACCGATACCAGCGACCACGCGGGTTGTGCAGATGGAACCAGGTCCGATGCCGACCTTAATGGCGTCAGCGCCAGCCTCTGCCAATGCTCTTGCAGCGTCGGCGGTAGCGATATTGCCAGCCACGATGTCAATCTGTGGATAATTTTGCTTCAGGTTTCTCACCATGTCGATAACGCCTTGCGAATGGCCGTGAGCCGTATCAACCACAAGCGCATCAACGCCGGCATCGACCAAAGCGGCAGCACGTTCCAGAGTGTTGGCTGCAATGCCGACGGCAGCCGCCACGCGCAGACGGCCATGAGCATCCTTGCAAGCATTCGGACGGGCTTTCACCTTAATTATATCCTTATAGGTAATAAGACCCAACAAGCGGTTATCCTTGTCAACGACAGGCAGTTTTTCAATCTTATATTGCTGAAGAATATCGGCTGCCTTTTCAAAAGAAACCTCGTTGGTGGTAATGAGGTTTTCCTTGGTCATCACTTCGACAACCGGACGGTCGAGACCACGCTCGAAACGCAAATCACGGTTGGTGACGATGCCCACCAGAACATTATCGCTATCGACAACCGGAATGCCACCGATGTGATATTCAGCCATCAAATCGAGGGCGTCCTTCACCGTTGCATCGACATGAATCGTGACAGGATCGGTAATCATGCCATTTTCGGCACGTTTCACCTTGCGCACTTCGGCAGCCTGTTTGCCGATGCTCATGTTCTTGTGCAGCACACCGATACCGCCTTCCTGAGCGATGGCGATAGCCATGCGCGATTCCGTCACGGTGTCCATTCCGGCGGAAACGACAGGAATATTCAGGTCGATATTGCGTGAAAACTTGGTCTTTAGGCACACCTCTTTGGGCAGCACATTACTGTAGGAAGGCACGAGAAGCACGTCATCGTAGGTCAGGCCTTCGCCAACAAATTTATCGTTATCGATTGACATAGCGTTGAGATTTTATTAATCTGCAAAAGTAGGGAAAAATAAAATAGGTTTTGCAAAGTGGGGAAAAGAAATTTCAAGCATTTCTTGCTGATTTTTTCCCTTAATCCAAAACAATTATTATCTTTGCAGCATAAAATTACAAGATTATGGCACACGACAAATACGTCCGTTTCGACTGGGCTGCGAAAAAAATACTCCGCGACAAATCGAATTTCTGCATCCTTGAAGGGCTTGTGACAGTGCTTCTCAACGAGCCTGTCCATATCATTGAACTGTTGGAGAGCGAAAGCAATCAAGAAGACCCAACCGACAAATTCAATCGCGTCGACATTAAGGCAAAAAACAGCAAAGACGAAATCATTCTCGTCGAAATCCAGCTGACACGCGAACTGTACTATTTGGAACGCATCCTCTATGGCGTTGCCAAGGCCATCACCGAACACATTCAATTGGGCAACAAATACGACCAAGTCAAGAAAGTGTATTCGATAAGCATTCTGTATTTCGACCTCGGCAAAGGCGAGGATTATGTCTATCGTGGACAAACCGTTTTCCGTGGCCTGACCAAGAACGACACGCTGCAAATCACATCAAAAGAAAAGAATGCCATCCAAATGAAATCGCCTGAAGAAGTGTTTCCCGAATACTACCTCATTCGCGTTAACGCTTTCAACAAACTGGCAGAGAACCACTTGGACGAATGGATAAGATACCTGAAAGATGGAGAGATTGACGAAAACACCACTGCACCAGGTTTGCAGGAAGTGAAGCGCAAGCTGGAATATATGTCGATGTCGAAAAGCGACAAACTCGCCTACGACGAGCACATCAACGCTGTTATGATTCAGAATGATGTGATCAGTACCGCAATGAAAGAGGGCAAAGCCGAAGGAAGGGCTGAAGGAAGAGCCGAAGGAAGAGCTGAA
>JAZQPN010000060.1:0-3104 GCA_045628585.1 Bacteroidales bacterium
TTAAAAACCTTATTCATTGCCTTGACAACTTTCTTCATCATTGATGCTACCCAAGCACAAACAATTGAAAAGTATTGGGAACAAAGAATAGCATTTGACAAGCAATACCGAGAAAATTACAACAACCAACACTACGATTTGGCTCTGAAAGCCCTTGAAAACAGCATTTTACTAATTGACACGACTACTTGTATCTCTTTAGAGGAACGCGAGGCCATTATGGAAGACATCGATAAAGATAAGGGTGATTTCTATTACAACATGGCTTGCTGTTATGCACTCACCCATCAAAAACAATTGGCATTGAAAAATTTGAAAATTGCCATTGATTATGGCTATACAAATTATCGTAACATGTTAGACGACAGTGATTTGGATTTTATAAGGGAAGAAAAGGATTTCACTGCCTTATTGGAACGAATCAAGCAGTACAAACCATTGACTGTGCTTAGAAATGCCAATTCCTATCAAAAGGAAAACACCGACACCCTGCCAACATTCAACTATCAGGCCGCTGATGATAGAAACCTTATGAATGTACGCACTTTCTTCAATCTTGATTCCGTTGCAGGTGATGGCGACGAATTGTCGAAAATCATAAGAATCCTCAATTTCGCACACAATACAATCCGTCATGATGGAAACAATTCCGCTTTGTCGGAGTTTGATGCCATTGATTTGTACAACTATAATAAGTCGACAGGAAAAGGCATCAACTGCAGGCATTTGGCAATTGCCTTGAGCGAGATGTATCTCTCAATGGGCATTCCGTCGCGTTATGTGACCTGTAGGCCAAAAGACCCAAGAGACCAAGATTGCCATGTCATCAACTGTGTATGGTCATCGCAATTGGAAAAATGGATTTGGATTGACCCGACTTTCAATGCGTATGTAAAGGACGAAAACGGTGTTTTCTTGAGCATTGCCGAAGTACGTGAACGCCTTATTGATGGCCGTCCATTGATACTGAACGAAGATGCCAATTGGAACAATGAAAACAAGCAGACCAAAGAAGATTATTTGGAAAACTACATGGCGAAAAACCTATATTGGCTCAGTTGCGCTACTGAATACTGTTTCAATCCAGAAAGCCGATACAGATACACTGGTAACAAGTATGTAGTCTTAATTCCAATAGGATTTGAAGTCTTCGGTCATACAGATTACATTACCACCGATGCTGAATATTTCTGGCAAGCACCTGAGAAGTGAATCTTATCATTAAGAATGCAAAATACGGCGTTTATCGGCGACAATAACAAAAAAAACCTTATATTTGTCGCCGATTTTTAATGAATTCACTATGAATATCGCCGATTTGATAGAAAAATATCGCCGATTAGGAATTGCAGACCAGATTGATAGTCGGAAATTCTATCTCTATTCCTTAATCACACATTCCACGGCCATTGAGGGAAGCACAGTCACTGAATTGGAAAACCAGTTGCTTTTTGACGAAGGAACGACCGCAAAAGGCCGCACCATGATTGAGCAACTGATGAACCTCGACCTGAAGGCAGCCTATGATTACGGTATGGATTGGATTCAGAAACACGAAGATTTCACTGTCGGGCAACTTTGCAAATTGTCGTCGATGGTGATGGCGCGGACAGGCTCCGAATACAACACGAGTTTGGGCAGTTTTTCTTCCGCCAAAGGCGATTTGCGTTTGGTAAATGTGTCGGCGGGATTTGGCGGTCACTCCTACCTGAGCTTCCAGAAAGTGCCAAGTCGTTTGGAAGAATTTTGCAAGGAATTGAATCGCCGTCGCAGAAAAGACAAGGCCGATGACATAGAAGCGATTTATAACCTGAGTTTTTGGGCTCATTACGAATTAGTTACAATTCATCCTTGGGTTGATGGGAATGGGAGGGTTTCAAGATTGGTAATGAATCTGCTTCAGATGGAACATGATTTGCCAGCCACAAAAGTCATGAAAGAGGAAAAATCGGAATACATTGAAGCACTTGTCAAATCTCGCGAACAAGATGACATCAGTATTTTCACCAACACAATGATGCGACTGCACGAAAAACACATCAACGATGAAATTCAGGTTTTCCTGAAAGACATCGGCGAGCCTGACGTAAAACCGGCAGTGAAACGTAATGCGGAAGAAAACCGACAAGCCATTTGGGATTTCGTTTCCAAAAACGGCAATACGAAAGCGGAAGCATTAGTTCTGTTTCTCGGTTTGAGTCCGTCGCGCACCCGCGATTATTTGCGTCAAATGGTGCAAGAAGGATTGCTGATGGCTCAAGGTGCAAACAAGAACAGAACTTATTCCATATCAATCAAATAATAACTTACCATATTATTCATTTGACAATGAACGAGATAAAACAAAATAATGAAAATGTCGCACCAGTGGTGTCAAAATCTTTGGTTGCGGATTTGCGACAGATTATCGAGCGGGCGCGTGGACATGTTGCAGCTACGGTCAATAGCGAACTTACGATGATGTATTGGCATATCGGCGAGCGTATTAATCGTGAAGTGCTTGAAAATCAGCGCGCCGAATATGGAAAACAAATTGTCGCAACAGTGGCGCGACAATTGCAAGCCGAATATGGTGCCAAAGGATTTGAAGAACGCACCATACGCCGAATGATGCAATTCGCTGCCATGTTTCCTGACATTCGAATTTTGTCACCAGTGGTGTCAAAATTGTCGTCCTTATCAATTGATAAACATTTTATCCCGTGAACATCGAATCATTCCGCGAATATTGCCTCTCTTTGCCTTGCGCCACCGAAGACATGCCTTTCGATGACACCGTTTTGGTGTTCCGCATCAAGGGGAAAATCTTTGCCGCCATCATTTTGGACAAGCCCGAACTGGTGGTGATGAAATGCGACCCCGAAAAGGCCATCGAGCTGCGCGAACAGTACAACGCCATCGAAGGTGCCCATCATTGGAACAAGAAATATTGGAACCAAATCTGGCTCAACCAAGGATTGGATACTCACTCATTCAGGAACTTGCGCAACACGCTTGGGACGAAGTGAACAAGAAGTTGCCCAAAAAAGACAGGATTTGAAATGCCACAAACCATCGACCCGAAAACCACGCCACGCGCCAAAGCCTTTGAACTTTGGATGAAT
>JAZQPN010000061.1:0-25738 GCA_045628585.1 Bacteroidales bacterium
TGCCCCGGCAACGGAGGAAATTCTTCATATAATGAGACTGCCTTCAACACATGGAAATCTTCAAATCTGACAAACAATGTCCTGAAGCCTGAAGTGGACGCTGCTTCCGTGAACTGGGGCGGTGACTGGCGTATGCCTACGGTTGTCGAGTTCGAAGAGTTGTACGATAACACGGTCTGCACATGGACTACGGAAAACGGTGTGAACGGTCGTAAGTTTGCGAGCAGGACAGATGCCGCGAAATACATCTTCCTCCCGGCTGCCAGCCTCCGCAACGGCACGGACGTGAACTATGCGGGTTCCTACGGCGACTACTGGTCGAGTTCGCTCTGCTGGTTCGCTCTCAGCGGCGCGTACCGCATGTACTTCACTTCGGGCGATGTCGATCCGCAGGACGAAATCAACCGGTTCCTCGGGCTCACTGTGCGTCCTGTGCGTGTTGCTCGGTAGTTCTTAGAATTTAACCTGCCTTGTCAAGAAGAAGAGAGGCGAGGCAGGAGGGGCGGAAGTGTGGGCGCCGCCAGCAAGGGCGTCCAAGCGCAATAACTCAAACGAAAGGCCTCACTTCGTTTTACGGAGCGGGGCTTTTTTTTTCGGACATAAATCTTGGCAACTATATATTAAGTAACTGTTCAAAATTAAACTTCAATTATGATTTCGAGGTCTCGATGCTTCGGGATTTCGAGATGCCTCGCATTCCCGCGACCTCGATGCCTCGTTTTCAATCTGTAAACTAATTTTGATCACCTACTTATTAGCCCCGCCGACCTTGAAGAGGTCACATTTCTGTTACCCTATACGAGCGTAGCGGAGTGTAGGGCAGCGACATCCATCATATCTATGGGCTGTGCGCATGCCCCCACTACGTATGGGGTAACAGAAATCGCATCTCTCCGATATGCTGCCCGACAATTGACAAGACTTTGACAATCAACATGGGTCAAAAAGTCTATAGTTGCCAATTTTTTTTGTTTATCTTTGCCGGCTGATAGTGAATGTTTTCCGAATTTTCTGGTGGATTTTTCATGCATTTGGCAATAACCATAAAAGATAGATTTGTTTTTCTGTTGTTGATGCTTTTCCTCGCATCAAGCGTTACTGCATCAGATTTTAATCATCATGGTTTTAATGATTCCGTTAATGATTGTCATGTTTTGCCTGCAATTGGCGAAGTCATTGGCGTCAATGTCGCAATCCAGCTGATAGACCGCTTTGCCTTTAAATATGACTATGCGCTGACGACTTGGCAAACGCCAGTCAATAATTTGCGGACGGGACTCGTTTGGGATAACGACAATTTCTTCTTGAATCAGATTGCGCACCCGACAATGGGCGGTTTTTATCATATCGTTTCCCGCGCCAATGGCTTGAGTTATTGGCAGGCTTTGCCGTTGAATGTGTTAGGCAGCTTTAGCTGGGAACTCTTTGGCGAAACTGACCCGATTTCCGCAAACGATTTGCTCGGGACGGCAATTCCGGGCATGGCGACAGGCGAAGGCCTATGGCGTCTCGGGCATCGCATATTCGACAAAAATGACCACACGCCCATCGTGGGCCATGCCGGTTTGGGCTGTCGGTTCGTGCTTCCCCAATATTCTGCCGATTTAGGTTGTTGCAATGCGACCATTAGTACTGGCTTTACCTATGGAAACGAAAGCTGTGAAACTGACAACAAGCCTTTCGATTATTTCATGGCTTACATCCAGTTTGGTGTTGGAGGACAGCAGCCTATTGTGCAGGAAGTGAATGTGTTGGGAAGAGTGTGGGGGCAATCGTTTATGACCGAAAATGGCAACGGTTTGACTTGGGGCGTGTTTCAGCATTTGAATTATTTTGAATTGAATGACTGTAAATTCAACGAGGCGACAAGTTTTGGAATAGGCGTGCTGTATTCGGGGAAAAGGCAGAAACAGCAATTTCACGTCTGCGCGGATTTCCATGGAGCGAACACGACGGACTATTATTCTGTTGACGAACGGAATTACAGTTTCGGGAACGGTTATGGATTGAAAAGCCTGACGGCTTTGAACTTATCTCCTTCTACTTTGTTTACGCTGTATTTGCAACAATGTCAACTGTTTACATCGTCTGTCCAAGGCGATAAGGGTAATTCTGTGCTTTTACTGGCAAGACCGCGTCTTTCACAAAAGTTAGGGCGGCATATCGCCATTGATTTGTCGGCAAGGTGGTTTTACAGATATACCACTTATGATGCGCATACGAATCAGTCTTCTTCATCGTTTACTGCACAATTAGGCGTGAATTATCTGTTTTGATTCAAAAATAATTATATTTGCACCCATAAAACATTGTTCCATGGAAGTAGATGAAAAACTTACCGAAACCGAACTTCGCGAAGAAGTTGGAAGATTGAAAGAGAAATTATTAAGTAGCGTCACATTCCCAAGAACGGCCATTTGGTCGGGGGTGATCATTGCTGCGGTTGTGCTTTTCTATATCTTTGGGGATTTCCTCAATATCGTTTTCGTAGCTTGCTCTATGGTTGTTGTGCTGTTTTACGCTTCCGTCCTGTTTCCAAAACTTGCGAAAAGCCTGAAAGCGATTGATGCTGAGAATGATCCGTTTGATGATTTGGCTGCAAAACTGAAACAAGAGAAGAAGGGTTATAGGTTTATGAACCGTTTCGGCATCATTGCAGGCGTGTTGCTATGCATTGTTTATCTGGTTTTCCCTTTGAAATCAGTATCCTTAGAGTGGAGCGATCTCCTCGTAATTCCAATTGTTGCCCTGTTATTCTTTATTTTTAGAAGTAAAATTAGGTTTGAGGATGAATATTCCGATAAAAGATTTAATGACTTGATTTTAGAAATAGAAAACTTTCAACAAACAGATTTATAAATATTTGCATTATGGAACAAGAAAAAACTTATACCGAAACCGAATTGCGCAACGAGGTTGCGAAACTGGTGAAATCCGAATTGACAAGTATAAAGATGGTGACATTTTTCCTTATTCCAATCGTTGTCGCTTTGATTGTCTTGTTGTATCTTACAAGAGATTTCTTCCTAGTTACCGATTTGATAGCGTTTGGCATTGTCATAGTTTTTTCCTTTGTGGTGATGTCGTTGTGCCGCAGCAACTTGAAACCGATTGATGCTGCGCATGATTCTTTTGGCGATATGGCTCAAAGGTTGAAAAAGGTCAGACGTTGCGAATTTGTCAACAACTGCGTTATGCCTTTTGCATGGCTTTTTGTCATTCTTTTCAGCGACATTGTGGAACTGGAAAAAATCACTTGGCACTGGGGTTTTATTCTTGCCATGCTCATACTTGCCGCCGTGCTTTTCTTCATCTGGAAAGTCACCGACAGCAGCATGAAGCAGAAATTCGACGGCCTGATTTCGAGATTGGAAAGCGGAAACCGATAGTTTTCTTTCAAGATTGTCACTCTGATTAAAAAAAATATGTATATTTGCACCGTCGTTTTTCGACGAAATTGTAACAAATTAACAAACATTTAATTAAACACATCATGAAAAGATTATTTATTTCATTGGGATGCTTGCTGATTGCTGCATCATTTGTTTTTGTCAGTTGTAATAAGGACAAAAAGGTTCCGGTAACTGTCAACAAATACTTCGAGGTTGTTGACGCCACTTTGGTTGAAAAGGAATTTCCGGCAGCCAAAACCGATGTCAATATTAGTGTTTCCATGAACGGCAATGTTCTTGCTGGCGGAACCTCTATCGTCCACGTGACATCGCCTGTAACGGCAAGCAGAATCCTTGTCGGCATGCCAAACGAAGGTGGCTATTACGAAATCAGTCCTGTAAACGTACTTAGCATGACCTACGATTTCACTATGATTATCAATCAGCAGATTCAGCTTGAAGAAGGCGAGGAAGGATTTAATGTCCAGATAGCCATTCTTGATGCTGAAGGAAGAGTCAGCCAGATTTGGACTCAGGAAGTCGCCCTCATTGCCGCTGGTACCGGACAATTGCAGGTCAGCCTCTCGTTCGATAACGAAAAGGATGTCGACCTCCACCTGTTTGAACCTAATGGCACTCATGTCTATTATGGACATTCTTGGAGTGAGAACGGCGGTGAACTGGATGTTGACTCCAATGCTGCTTGCTATATCGATGGCATCAACAACGAGAACATTTTCTACGGCGAGGAATCATACGTCGAACCAGGCACCTATACCGTTTATGTTGACTTGTATGAAAATTGCGACGAAACTATCGCTACAAATTTCGTGGTCTCTGCTTTCTATGAAGGTCAGCTGATTGCCGCCCAAACAGGACATAATCCGGTTTCTGGCACTTTCCAGGTTGGTGAGCCAAGCAACTATTGTAATCTTGACAACCTCACCCCAGTCATGACATTTGTTATTCCTGACCACGGCCAGCAGCCAGTGAAGAAGTTCGCTCCAAAACCATTGAGCGAAATCGCTATCGAAAAAATGGCCATTGCAGCTGAAAACAGATAATTGATAACCAGTAAACTACTTATAAAAAGCAGGCGAGAGCCTGCTTTTTTTTTGGGCAATAATATACTTTTAGACCCCAAGTTGTTTTTTTGGGAAACAAATCTTTAACAAATGCTTTGCATTACCTCCGGTGAATCTTCGATTTCAGCGTAGCTAAATCTATCATTAATCTCTTTTTTTCTTTCCTGTCCGATTCCCCCTAATCGGGGGCCATCGGGTTCCGCATCTCCGATGCTCTGCCGTGCAAGAATCGAGCGGTTGCGAGATTCAGAGGCGGACAAAGAAAAGTTTTGCAGGTTTTGATTGTTTTGGTTATTAAAAGGTCAAATTGTATATTGTTGCCTTTTTTTGTATCCTTGGTTTTGCAAGATGTTCCCGTTTGTCAGAGTTTAATGTAGGCAATAATATACTTTTAGACCCAGAAAGAAAGATAAAAGTCGAAAATGCCGAAAGTCCAGTTTGAATCGAGCGGTTGCGAGATTCAAAGGCGGGTAGAGAAAAGTTTTGAGTGTTTTTGAATGTTTAGGTTATAGAAAGGTGAAATTGTATATTATTGCATAATTTATTGCTATCCGCTAAAAATCGACAAGGAACCCATCGTGAAGTCAACAACAATGAATTATGATGCTTTGCTGAAAAGGGGGCTTACTTTTCAGCAGTTTTATAATCATCACAATTCCAAGAAAAGCACTGTGACTGAAGTGTTGAAAGTCAACCCAGGGCGGGTGCGGTGGCCACGGGCAGGACGGCGGGGCAGCACCCGCAAAGGGACAGACTAACGGCTTGACTTTCACTAAATTGTGTTTACGACATATTTTCCGAAGGTCATGCTGTTAGGCTGGCCGCGCAGAGGCCGATGGTCCTGCCCTTGACTTTTTGTTGCTTTTGTGTCAAGACAAAAGCAAGTAAAAAATGATCTTTAATAAGTTACACTTTTATTATATAGAAGAAGAAAGAGAAAAAAACAGTTTAGCAGTCCGCTAAATGTTTAGCGGACACCGATATTTTTAATTATTTGATTTTCAGATATGAAGGAAATGAATGAAAAAATAATCCGCTTTTTCTGTAGTTTTTCGGGATTTTTTGCGTCTAATGGTTGTAATTAAACTTCCCGACCGATGGAAAACGGAAAAGACATGTTCTCAGGAAACACAAAAACACGATTTACACAATGTGCTATCTGTTTTCGAAAGACAAGAATAATGATTGGAAGTTTATTCCACGCCAATTTTCATTCTTCCCATTAACCTAAGGATTGGCGTAAGGAAAGCCAAAATCAAGTCGTAAACGATGAGGCCTGGCAACAGACCCTTTTCGCCAAGGCGTTTCGCAACGCCGTGATAGATAATCATTTGCGACCCATATCGCAGGAGGAAGAAGAAAACCAGAATCGGGATGTAATACACGGCTCCGATTGACAATGCGAAAGCGGGTTTCAGCAGCATCAAGGCGATGAACGAAGCGTAGAACAGGAAATGCGACCATGTGAACAATGCCGATGAAATCTTGGCTCGTGTTTCGTATTGCGGGATGGTGGAGTAGCGGCTGCTCTTGATGTGAGCCCACATTCCGAATTTGTGCGGCGGCGTGGTCAGAATGGCGTTTTCGGCATCAATCAGCACTTCGGTGTTCTTCTTGTTTGCCACTTGGCTGATGAACAAATCGTCGTCGCCGACGGATGTCGTGTAATGTGATGTGAATCCTTTATATCTGTAAAACAATTCTTTACGATACGACAAATTCGTTCCAATGCCCATGTAGGCGTGTCGGTTGATGGCTGCCGAAAGATATTGCATGGCGTATTGCACGGCATCGAAACGCATGATTTGATTGAAGATGCCTCTTTTATTCATGTAAGGACTGTAGCCGATGACCACTTCCGTGTTGTTGCCGTAGCTGTTCACCATGCTGCGCAGCCATTGGCTGTTGGTCGGGAGGCAGTTTACATCGGTGAGGACAATCAGGTCGTTTTTTGCCGATTTGATGCCCATCGAAAGCGGGAACTTCTTGCCATTGAAGAAGTTGAGGTGCTGGCGCAACTGCACGGGCTTGATTTTCGGCTCGCGGCGTTCAATGTCTTTCAGCCATTCCTCTGTTTCATCTTCCGAGCAATCGTTGACGATGACGATTTCGTAATCGGGATAATCTTGAGTGAGCAGCACGGGAATCAAGTCCTGCAAGTACTCGTAGGCATCGCGGGCGCAAACCACCACCGAAACGGGTTCCATTTGGTCGTCGGATTTCATGCGGTCTTTCTTTTTGAAGAAAGCCAGTTTCGAGAAAACGCACCAATGGTAAATCAATTGTATGATAAGCGTTATTCCGAAGCATAATAAAACGATGAAACTCAGTCTGTTGAAGAAAAATTCTATATGCACGGTTGCCTCCTTTTAATAGAAGTGCAAAGATAGGAAAGATTTTGCTTATTTTTGCAGCCTAAAAAATGAAATTGTAATGAAGAAATTATTTGTGTTATTATTCGTTATTTTTGTCTCGGCATCGGGTTTTGCCCAAACTAAAACAGTCCGCATGCAAGCAAAGTCGGCCAATGGAAAACAGGTCGTCATTCCTAAAGCAGGAAAGAAAGCTGATGCCGTTGTCGCCCAGACGACTATGCTTGTCGATGGCAAGATTTATCCGTTTTTGGCATTCTCATACGTTTCGTGCGTTGGCGATTCGCTGACGGGCAGAGTGAGTGTCACGGTTGAGGCCACGGCCAAAAACGATTCCGTAGTAATCGCTTTCGGAAAGAATTGCGGCGAAAACCCATGCCTGCGTGCCGTCGATATGAAAGGCAACCTCTTTGAAGGTTCTTTTGTGGAAAACGATGTTGATGGAAAGAGCTTGCCAGTCGGTGAAGCGGTGCGCTATGTGTTTGAATTTGAACAGATTCCTGTCGGATTGGAGCGGTTCCATTTCGTGAAGGCGGAATATGAAATAATGAATGGAGAAACGGTAATCACTTCTCAGGAATGCAATCCTATTGGCGTGAAATATGCCAAAATCGAGTGGAAAAATATGTAACTTTGCGGTAAAATGAATAAGATGAAATTCACGATAGCCTCAAACGACCCGAAAAGTTCGGCGCGCGCCGGTCTCTTGCAGACAGATCACGGTCTGATTGAGACACCTATTTTCATGCCCGTCGGCACGGTGGGTTCGGTGAAAGCCTGCCATATCCGCGATGTAAAGGACGAGGTGAAGGCCCAGATTATCCTTGGCAACACTTATCATTTGTATCTGCGCCCTGGTTTGGATGTGCTGGAAGCTGCTGGCGGATTGCATAAATTCAATGGCTGGGATAGACCGATTTTGACGGATAGCGGTGGCTTTCAGGTGTTTTCGTTGACAGGCATCCGGAAAATGAAAGAGGAAGGCGTCGAGTTCCGTTCGCATATCGACGGTTCTAAGCATCTTTTCACGCCTGAGCGTGTGGTGGACATTGAGCGCAGCATCGGGGCCGACATCATGATGGCTTTCGATGAATGTGCCCCTGGCACTTCCGATTACAACTATGCCAAGCAGTCGATGGAACGCACTCACCGCTGGCTCGACCGCTGTGTGCAGCGTTTTGCCGAGACGGAACCGAAATACGGCTATTATCAGTCGCTGTTCCCGATTGTACAGGGTTGCGTTTACCGCGATTTGCGCGAGAAGTCGGCGGAATACATCGCTTCGAAAAATGCCGATGGCAACGCCATTGGCGGTCTCGCCGTGGGTGAGCCGACGGAGAAAATGTATGAGATGATTGAATTGGTCAACACGATTCTGCCGAAAGACAAGCCGCGTTACCTGATGGGCGTGGGCACGCCGGCCAACATTCTGGAAGGCATTTCGCGCGGCGTGGATATGTTCGACTGCGTGATGCCGACCCGAAACGGGCGCAACGGCATGATTTTCACTTCGGAAGGCATCATCAACCTGAAGAACGAAAAATGGAAATACGACTTTTCGCCCGTCGACCCGAATGGCGAAACTTTCGTCGATGCACAATATACAAGGGCTTATTTGCGTCATCTTTTCATTGCGGGCGAACTGCTCGGCCCGATGATTGCAAGCCTGCACAACATCGGCTTCTATCTCTGGTTGGTGCGCGAAGCCCGCAAACATATTCTGGCTGGCGATTTCGCTGAATGGCGCGATGTCATGCTCGTCAAAGTTACGCACAGACTGTAATGAAACTGATTGATAAATATATCATTAAGAAATACATCGGGACGTTTTTCTTCGCCATCTCGCTGCTGATTGTCATTGTCATCATTTTCGACCTTTCTGAAAATGTCGACAGTTTTCTCAGGCATAATGCGCCTTGGCAAGAAATCGTGTTTCATTACTATGTTCCTTTCATTCCTTATTTCATCAATCTGTTCATTTATCTTTTCACTTTCATTGCGGTGATTTTCTTCACCTCGAAAATGGCAGGACATACCGAGGTCATTGCCATTTTGAGCAGTGGCATCAGTTTCAGGCGGTTTTTGTATCCTTATCTGGTGGCTGCCATGCTGCTGTTGTGTATGTCTTTGTATTTCAGTAATTTTCTTATTCCGCAAACGAATACTATCCGGCGCCAGTTTAAAAATGAATATATGGAGAATTTGTTGCAGGGTGCAGGACGGAATATCCATGTCCAGATTGGGAAAGATGAGTTCGTTTACATGGAGTCATACAATGCCTATATTCATACCGGTTACAATTTTTCGTGGGAAAAATACGATGGCAATGAATTGAAATATAAGATGTTAGGTAATGTCCTGATCAACGATACGCTTCAGCCGAACAAATGGTATTTTTCGAGTTATGTGGAGCGATACATTGACGGTGACAAAGAATATATCGTGAAGGGAGAGGACCTTGACACGGTTATCCCCTTGTCGCCGAAGGATTTTTATATGGTGAAAGAGGATTTCGAGGAAATGAATTTCTTTGAGTTGCGCGACCAGATTGCCGACATGAAAATGAAAGGGAAGGAAGGCGTCAAGAACTATCAGTTTGAAATGCACCAGCGTTTCGCATCGCCTTTCGCCATTCTCATCCTGACGTTCATCGGCACGGCTTTGTCGAGCCGGAAGGTGAGGGGAGGCATCGGCGTTCACCTTGGTTTGGGCATTGCCATCGCGTTTTCTTACATTTTGTTCATGTCGTTCACCAAGGCGTTTGCCATTTCGGGCAATGTCCCGCCGGCCTTGGCCGCTTGGATTCCAAACATTTTGTATTGCATTTTGGCAATTTATTTCCTGAAGAAGGCTCCAAAATGATTTTTTTACGGAAAATTCCGTATTTTCGCAATTTGAATTAAACAAGATTTCTTATGCATATCGCTATAGCAGGTAATATTGGCTCGGGCAAGACGACGCTCACCAAGCTCTTGGCCAAGCATTTCAACTGGACGCCTCATTTTGAGGAGGTTGACCACAATCCGTATCTCGACAGCTTTTACGAGGACATGCAACGCTGGTCGTTCAACATTCAGATTTTCTTTCTCAACAGCCGTTTCCGCCAGGTGATGGACATCAGAAGCAGCGGCAAGGATGTCATCCAGGACCGCACCATCTACGAAGATGCCAACATTTTTGCGCCCAACCTTTATTCGATGGGCTTGATGGAATCGCGCGACTATGAAAACTATCAGTCGCTGTTCGAGCTGATGACAAAGTTCCTGCAAGCACCTGATTTGCTGATATATCTTCGCGCATCAGTCCCGACTTTGATTAAGCATATCGCCAAGCGCAACCGCGATTACGAACAGTCGATCAGCATCAGCTATCTGAAGAACCTGAACGACCGCTACGAAGACTGGATCGCCAATTATTCGTCGGGCAAACTGATGATTATCGACACCGATAACATAGAACTTGAAAATCCCGAGGATTTGAGCAAAGTCATCGAAGGCATTGAAGCAAGTTTGAATGGATTGTTCTGAATATGAAGATTTTAGGAATCATACCAGCCCGATATGCCTCGACACGTTTTCCAGGCAAGCCTCTGGCTTTGATTAAGGGAAAGACGATGATCAGGCGCGTCTATGAGCAAGCTTTGCAGTCGAAACTTGATGAAATTGTCGTGGCTACCGATGATGTGCGCATTGCAGATGAAGTGATGTCGTTTGGCGGACGTTATGTCATGACCGACCCGAATCACCGTAGCGGCACCGACCGTTGCCGTGAGGCCCTCGATTTGATGGACGAAAGTTTTGATGCTGTGGTCAACATTCAAGGCGATGAACCGTTCATCAATCCGTTGCAAATCAATATGCTGTACGATTTGATGCAGGAAGATGGCGTTTGTCTGGCATCGCTGGCCAAGCGCATCGTCTCGGCTGACGAACTTTTCAGTCCGAATACCGTGAAAGTGGTGATGAGCGCGAAAGGTAATGCGTTGTATTTCAGTAGGAATCCAATGCCTTTCATGCGTAATGTGGAACATGACGACTGGATGAGAAAAGGCATTTTCTACAAACATATCGGCATTTATGCCTACAAGGCCGAAACGCTTCGCCAAGTGGCCGCCATGCCTGCTTCACGACTTGAAACTTCCGAATCGTTGGAGCAGTTGCGTTGGCTGGAAAACGGCCTGAGCATCAGAATGGGCATCACAGAGGCGGAAAACGTCTCCATTGACGTGCCCTCGGACATTGCCAAGGCAGAGGCTTTTTCAGTTATGAATCATTTTGAATAATCTAAAGTAATCGTTTCATCGCTTCGACAAGCTCAGCGTGCGGCAGCAATTAAACAAGAAAACAAATAAACAATTCAACATTCGCCATGCTCACCATTGCAGAATCCATATCCGACCTTCTTTTCCAGAACGATTTCGTCATTGTTCCTGGTTTGGGGGCGTTTGTCCGCGAAATGGGTTCGGCCAATGTCAATGTCATCACGCATCAGTTCAATCAGCCGTCGGCCAACATAGCGTTTGATGCCAATAGGCGTGAGGATAATGATTTGCTAGCCAGTTATTTGTCGTCCGTCAACAATGTTCCGATAGAGGAAGCCCGTAAATTGGTGCTGATATTTGTCAACGATTGTTTCAGCAACTTGAAAGCGGGCAAAACTGTGGATATATCTGGCCTTGGCACATTGTCGTTTAATGCAATGCAGGAAATTGATTTTGAACAGGATAAGTCGGTTAATCACAATCCGGATGCTTTCGGATTGTGCGATTTTTCGGCGGTTCCTGTGTTCCAATCTAAGACCAAGGAGGAAATCAAGACCGAAATCGAGCAGCAGCAAAAAGACAAGAATACGCCAATGACCGTTGATAAAAAAGCGGTTCATCAAGACGATGAAAAGCCGAAACGCCATCATGGATGGCTGTGGATTTTGCTTGCCGTCATGGTTTTGACCGTTGCTTTGTTCTTGCTTAATTATTTCAAAATCATAAAGTTAGATTTTAGAAACTGGTTTGGTAATAAGGAACCGGTTACGGTTGTTACTGATACAACAAAACCGATTGAAAAACCTGCCGTTTTGGATACTGTTTTGGCTGATACGCTTTTGGTTACGGATAGCATTGTGAATGATACGGTTGATGTTCGGTCAGACACTGTGCCTACGCAAATTGAGCAACCTCAGGAGTCGCCTGCGGAACCGCAAACGGTTGCGGAAACACCGACAGAAGAAGCCAGGATATTCATCGTCGGCGGATGCTTCTCATCGGAAGAAAATGCAAATAAATTATCCATTTCGCTGAAAGACAGAGGTTATGGGTCGGCATTTGTGAAGCGGCGTGGCAAACTTTGGGACGTATACTATGGAAAATACCAGACCATGGAAGAGGCAAAACTGGCTTTGAAAGAGATACAGAAAGATTCGGATAGCAAGGCGTGGATTATGGTTGCGAAGTGATTTTTATTGGAAAAGTGGAAGGTTGAAAGTGTTGAAGTGGAAAGTTGAAAACTGAAAACTTATAACCGAAAACCGATAACTGATAACTGAAAAACATGTCAAAGAAGAATAAACTGGAACGTTTCGCCGAGAACAAGACATTCGGCAATTTGTTTGAATACTCCTACGAGCGCATTATGGGGGAGGGGTTCCCTTTGCAGGGCCGTTGGCACGAGGATTTTTTTCATAACGATAACCCGATTGTGCTTGAACTGGGTTGCGGAAAAGGCGAATACACCGTTGGCTTGGCACGGGCGCACAAGGATATAAATTATATAGGTGTCGACATCAAGGGCGCACGCATCTGGCGCGGCTTGAAGCAATCGAATGAGGAGGATTTGAAGAATGTGGCTTTCATTCGTGCCCGCATCGACCAGATTGAGCATTTCTTCGGAAAGGACGAAGTGGCCGAGATTTGGGTCACGTTTCCCGACCCGCATCCTGGCGAAGGCGAACGCAATGCCCGTCATCGCCTGACGTCACCTGAATTTCTGGAGCGTTACCGTAAAATCGTTTCGCCCGACGGCATCCTGAATCTGAAGACGGATAGTCCTATCATGTATGAGTTTACCTTACATGATGTGATTGAAAAACAGGGACTTAAACTCTATTACAATTACGATGACCTTTACGCCAACAATGATGACTTGGAAGTGAAAACCATCCGCACTTTCTACGAGCAGATGTGGCTCGACCAAGGGCTGACGATTAAATATTTGAGATTTAATATTAATTCTTGACAAAGAGTTGTTATTTTTGCCTCATCAAATGTGATTTAAAATGAATAGTGTAAGCATCAATATTAATTTGCCAAATTGCGGATCTTATTCAAAGGAAGAACTTACGGGCATGCTTCAAAGATTTGCCTTATATATAATTAGACCCAAGGAGAAAGAGGCTCCGTGCTGTTATACCGATGAGGAAATTAAGGCAATTATTGCTGCCCGGTTGGATAGCCTTGAAAGTGGAGAGGCAGAGTTGATTAGCAATGAAGAAGTTTTCGCTCAAGCCAGAATGCTTTTGCAATGAAAAGGATAGTTTGGCATAATGCGGCAAAAAAAGATTTCCTTGATACAGTGAATTATATAAAGGATTCTTTTGGAACTCTTGTCGCCTCTGAATGCCTTTCCGATATTCAAAAAACAATTTATTTGCTGTCTCAATTTCCTTATTTAGGAAAAGCAGAACCTGATTTGAATTATAAAGGATTCCGAATATATGCACTTCATTCCAAAATGAATAGGATTTTATATGTTGTTAATGAGAATGACGTTTTGATTATCGCGATCTGGAATAACAGAATGAATTTTGAAAATATACATAAAATATTAAAAGATAGATAATTATTAGATATGTATACCGACGAACATCAACTATACATCGCGCATAGCGATAATGGTCCTATCAACCTGATAGGCAAAATGGCCAACCGCCACGGACTGATTGCAGGCGCAACAGGTACCGGAAAAACCGTCACATTGCAAGTCATTGCCGAATCGTTCAGCCAGGCTGGCGTGCCTTGCTTCATGGCCGACATGAAAGGCGACCTTTCGGGCATTAGTCAGGCGGGTGCCATGAGCAGTTTCATCGAAAAACGCTGCCCTGAATTTGGCATTTCCAATCCGCAGTTCCATGGCTGCCCGACACGTTTCTTCGATGTGTTTGGCGAACAAGGCTACCCGATGCGTGCCACCATTTCATCGATGGGGCCGCAACTTCTGGCTCGCCTTATGGAACTCAACGAAACCCAGGCCGGTGTGCTGAATGCCGTGTTCCGCATCGCCGATGACAACAATCTGTTGCTCATCGACTTGAAGGACTTGCGTCTGATGCTCGATTTCGTGGGCAAGAACGCATCGAAGTTCACAACGGAATACGGAAACATCGCTGCTGCAAGCATTGGCGCCATTCAGCGTGCCGTGCTGCAACTCGAAAGCGAAGGCGGCGACAAGTTTTTCGGCGAACCGGAATTCAATATCGAAGACCTTTTTGCTGTTGAAAACGGTAAGGGCGTGATGAATGTTCTGGCTGCCGACAGACTGATGCTGAATCCGAAACTGTATTCCACTTTCCTGCTTTGGCTGATGACGGAATTATATTCGCGTCTGCCCGAAGTGGGCGATTTGGAACTGCCTAAACTGGTGTTCTTCTTCGATGAAGCTCACATGCTTTTCGATGGCACTTCGAAGGCTTTGGTGGATAAAATCGAACAGGTCATCCGCTTGATTCGTTCAAAAGGCGTTGGCATTTACTTCATTACGCAGGTGCCGAGCGATGTGCCGGCCAATGTTTTGGCGCAACTTGGCAACCGCGTCCAGCACGCATTACGCGCCTTCACGCCACAAGACCAGAAAGCCGTGCGTGCTGCCGCCCAGACTTTCCGCGTCAATCCTGCCTTCAAGACCGAAGATGCCATCATGGATTTGGCCACAGGAGAAGCCCTCGTTTCCTTCTTGGATGAAAAAGGCTCGCCATCAGTCGTTGAACGTGCCAAGATTCTTTTCCCTTTGAGCCAGATTGGCGCCATTACTGCCGGTCAAAGGCTTGACATTCAGAATGCTGCTCCTGACAATATCAAGGAATACCTGAATTACGTCGACCGTGAAAGTGCCTACGAAGTATTGACCGAAGTGAATCAGCAGTTGGAAGAGGCCAAACAGCAGGAATTGCAGGCCATCGAAGATGAAAAGGCTTTGAAAGCCAAGGAGAAAGAAGAAGCCAAGGCTGCCAAGGAAAAGGAAAAGAGCGAGAAGAAGAGCAAAGGCATTAAGCGCACCATTTTGGGTACGATGATTGGTGCTGCCGCTTCAAGTTTCGCGCGTAGCATTGGGACACAGGTGGCAAAGAGCATTGGCGGCTCGAAGAAAACCACAAAGTCAAAATCATCGAAAAAAAGCGAAGAATCGGTGTTAGGCAAGGCCGCCAAGAAAGCCGCTCAAACGGCCACTTCCACTGCAACACGAAAAATTACGGAGGAAATCCTGAAAGGAATCCTGAAGTAAGGATGTGGTGAATATAATACTGATATTTAATAAGATAAAAACTATAATTCTAAATCAACAATGAAGAAAAACATTTTGTTGATTGCGATGCTTGCCTTTTCGGCACTCGCAATGGTTTCGTGTAAGAAAGACGAAAACACTAACGCTGGCAATGAAGGCGGCGTGGTTCCTGGCGTTGTTCAGGATGATGCACTTTCTGGCGTATTTACAATTAACGAAAATGGCGCTAAAATCAACTTCTCGAGGGGCAACCTGTATTATGACGGCAGTGATTTCAATTTCGAAGAAAACCAGTATGATTTTGCGAAATCATGGAACGAAAATCACATTTCCCATTTCATGTGGAGTGCTGATAAGAATATGGCGATTTCGACATTAGGAACTATAACAGGCAGCGAAAACGACATTTTCTTTACGAACAAGGTTGACTTTGCCGTCAACGGACAGACGGGGTGGCGCACGCTCAGCAATGACGAATGGAACTTCCTTATCAATTTAAGAAGAGTGAATGGAGAAAGTGGTTATGGGCACACTTGCATCATGGCTACTGTCAACGATGTCGATGGCCTTATTATTTTCCCTGACGGCTATGATGGAAGCGTTGAGGGTCTTTCATCTATTCCCGAAGGTTGCGCTTTCCTTCCCAACGCGGGCGATCGCATGCGCACTTTGATTCGTAATGCGGGCTATTTCGGCAAGTATTGGCTTTCTACACCTAATGCCAGCAGCCTTGCGTATGGCATCTACTTCAAAAATGGAATCCTTTATTGCGGCAATTCCTATCCCGACAATCAGGGGCTCTCAGTCCGCTTAGTGCGTGATGTAGAGTGATTTCCTGCAAATGTGATAAAGCAATGTAAAAGAGGTGCGCAAGTGCCTCTTTTTTGCTTTTTCAATCAATCTTTTCCCTTCCCTTTCAGCATGGGCACAAACCTGAAATCGCCGAATTCTTCCTGTTTCAGATTGCCATCGGCCATTTTCGTGATGCGCAGCATTTTCTGTCCGTTGCCGTTTTCATCGTCAATCGGGATGACCATGATGCCGTTGGGCTTGAGCTGTTCGATGAGTTTTTCGGGAATTATCGGAGCGCCAGCCGTGATGATGACGCGGTCGAAAGGTGCAAAACTCGGATAGCCTTCAAAGCCGTCGCCGTAGAAGGTCTTGATGCGATAAGGAAATTTTTCAAGCAGTTCGCGCGTCTTGAAGCAAAGGTTTTTCTGTCTTTCGATGGTGAAAACCTTGGCTCCCATTGCTGCTAAAACGCAAGCCTGATAGCCTGACCCCGTTCCGACTTCAAACACTTTCATGCCAGGCTCGATTTCCAAAAGCTGGGTCTGGAAAGCCACGGTGTGCGGCTGCGAAATGGTCTGACCCGAGCCGATAGGGAAGGCAATGTCCTGATAGGCGAGTTCGACGAAAGAGGAATCGAGGAAAACATGGCGCGGCACTTCGTTGATGGCGTTCAGCACGTTTTCATCGGTGATGCCTTTTGTGCGCAATAAATCAACAAGTTGCTTTCGCATTCCCTTGTGACGGTAAGTATCTTCAAAATTGCTGCTCATTTTCTTGTTTTGCGGCGCGAAAATACGTCAAACCAAACGATAAAAGAACTATTTTTGCCCAAATTTTTTAATTATGTTGAAAATAGGCGTTTTAGGTGCGGGTCATCTTGGAAAGATTCACATCAATTGCATCAAACAAATTGAACAATACGATTTGGTCGGTTTCTTCGATCCTGTGGAAGAGACGGCGAAAATCGTTGAAGTTGAAATGGGGATAAAATGCTTCGATTCCGTTGATTCACTGATAGATGCAGTCGATGTGGTTGACATTGTCACGCCTACCATTCAGCATTTTTCATGTGCGTCGAAGGCGCTGCAACGCTCGAAACATGTTTTCATTGAGAAACCGATTGTGGCTACGCCCGATGAGGCGAATGCCCTCATCAAGTTGGCAGATGAAGCCAAGGTGAAAGTTCAGGTTGGGCATGTCGAGCGTTTCAATCCGGCTTTCGTCGCCGCCGAACCTTTCATCAAATCACCTTTGTTTATTGAGGCGCACCGCTTGTCCATGTTCAACCCTCGTGGAACGGATGTGCCTGTGGTTCTTGACCTTATGGTTCATGATCTCGATATTTTGCTTTCGATTGTGAAGTCGCCGGTCGCCCATGTCAGCGCCAGCGGCGTGAGCATCGTGAGTCCGACGCCCGACATCACCAATGCCCGTATTGAGTTTGAAAACGGCACGGTGGCCAACCTGACGGCAAGCCGCATTTCGATGAAAAACATGCGCAAAACCCGCATTTTCCAGCGCGACGCCTACATTACGGTCGATTTCCTTGACAAGGTGAGCGAAATCGTGCGCATTCATGATGAGGTCGACAAGTCGAATCCTTTTGCCATGACCATCGATTTGGCCAATGGCGACGAGCGTCAAATCACATTCGACAAGCCCGAAATCAAGCCTATCAATGCCATCAAGACGGAATTGGAAAGTTTCTACGATGCTATCATTCATAACACTACGCCTGCCGTCACCATCGAGGATGGCGTGAAGGTGCTGAAACTGGCTTATTGCATTTTGGATTCCGTCGAAAAATCGAATAAGAAATTTGTGCAATAAAACCGATGAACGCAATATCAGGGACAATGTTCCGTTACCAATAAAAGTCATTATCATGAAGAAAATATTTACCCTCGCTTTGTTTTGCGGCCTTTTCTTCGCCATCTTCGGCACTTCGTGCAAGAAGTTTGAAGGGAGTCAGACCATTCCGGCCTACATTCATATCGATTCCATTACCGTTGACCCGCATCTCGATTACGCCACTTTTGGTGCCAATACCTCCAATATCACCGATGCATGGGTTTATGTCGATGACCAGATTATCGGTTGTTACGAATTGCCTTCCACTTTTCCGGTTTTGAAAAATGGAAAGCATAAAGTCACTGTTTATGCGGGCATAAAAGTCGGCGGCATTTCGGCGGCACGCTCACCTTATCCGTTCTATCAGCAACGGATTTATAAGGATGAGGAAGCCATCAATTTGGTGGAAGACAGTGTCGTAACGATTAATCCTGTTGTTAGTTATTATCCGATTGACGACATTAACATACATTGGAAAGAGGACTTTGAAAGTGGCACTGTCACCCTGAATGCCATGCCAGTCAGCGATACAATCGTGGAACGTGTTGGGGGCAATGAAGCATTGGATTTGCCTGATTTTCCGGAATATTCATCCTATTCGGGGAAAATCCAGCTTCCGCCTGATTCCTTGCATTTCTATGCCTGCACTTTCAGTCAGCTGAAGGATTTGCCGACCAACGGCGATTATTGTTTGCTTGAAATGGACTACAATTGCAATGCGCCTTTCACCGTGGGGGTGATTTATTGCAAAAACTATGTCGAAGAAGAGGCCCCGCTGGTTACCATCCAGCCGACTGATACCCTTCATGACCTTCCAAATCGATGGAAAAAAATATACATCAACATTGGGCCGATTTGCGTTGAGCATGAGGACGCAAGCTATTTCAAGATTTACTTCACTTCGCACGTTTACAAAAGCATTGAAAGTGATAATGCCGAGGTCGTTCCCGACTATCAGCGCTATTATTATTTTGACAATCTGAAACTGATTTCACGTCATTGATATGAACAAGAAAAAACTGACATACTTGTATTTTTTTGCCGATTGGATTACTTCTATTTTGGCTTGGGTTCTGTTTTATTTATTCAGAAAATCGCACGAAGACCTTTACATAAACTATTGGGATAGAATTACTTATTCGTTGGGGACGACAAGTTTTTGGCTTGGCGTCATTTGTATCCCGATTTGCTGGCTGATTCTTCATGCCGTTTCGGGTGCTTATCAGAAATGCTATCAGAAATCGCGTCTGAAGGAATTGGAACAGACCTTTTTCATTACTCTTTTGGGTGTGGTCGTGATTTTCTTTGTCGCCATTTTGGATGATGAAGTCGCTACGTATAAGTCTTATTATCAGTCGTTTATCGCGCTGTTTTGCTTCCAGTTCGGTTTGACTTATTTAGCCAGATTGATTATCACTTCGGTTACGATTCATAAAATCCGCACGGGGAAAATCGGTTTCAACACGCTTATTGTTGGAAGTAATGACAATGCCTGCGCCATTTACAACGAAATTGCCAATGAGGTGAAGCCTTCGGGACATCGTTTCATTGGTTTTGTGAATGTTTACGACAAGAATTACTACAAATTGGGCGATTATTTGCCTCATATCGGCTACTATGAAGATGTGCAACGCATTGTGAAGGAAAACAATGTGGAGGAAGTCATTATTGCCATCGAACGCTCTGAAACTCAGGCAATGAGCGTGCTGCTTTCCGTTGTCGACGGTACTGATGCGGTGGTGAAAATCATTCCTGAAATGCAGGATTTGGTCTTTGGCGGCATCAAGCAGTCGGCCATTTGGTATGCGCCTTTGGTTCAGGTTACGCCTGAAGGCATGCCGATTTGGCAAAAGGTGGTTAAGCGCATCTTTGATATTGTGGCTTCCGCTTGCGCTTTGGTGTTGCTTTCGCCGGTGTTTTTGGCTTGCGCCATCATCGTGAAAACCACTTCAAAAGGCCCTGTTTTTTATGTTCAGGAGCGCATCGGCAAGAACGGCAAGCCTTTCAAGATGGCGAAATTCCGCAGTATGCGTGTCGATGCCGAGGCCGGCGGCACGCCGCAGCTTTCGAGTGGTGATGATGACCCGCGAATCACGAAATTCGGCCGTTTCATGCGCAAGGTGCGTTTGGACGAAATTCCGCAATTCTGGACTGTGCTGAAAGGCAAGATGTCGCTTGTCGGCTATCGTCCTGAACGCCAGTATTATATCGACAAAATTATGGAAAAGGCGCCTTACTACCGTTTGCTGCTTCAGGTGAAGCCTGGCATTACGAGTTGGGGCGAAGTGAAGTTTGGCTATGCCGAGAATGTCGAGGAAATGGTTGAGCGTCTGAAATACGATGTGCTTTACATCGAAAACGTTTCGCTCGCCCTCGATATTAAAATCTTGATTTACACTGTCTTGATTGTGGTGCAGGGGAGAGGAAAATAAAAATCATCTGAAATACACCCTTGTAATTCCGGCACCGCCCGTTTCAAGCGAGGCGTCGCAGAAGTTCTCAATCTCATGCATCATTGCCTTTAAAAGGCAATTCTTCTTTTGATTGGATGTAGTCAATCGCTTTTTCAGAAGTCACAATACTATGTCCAAGGCGCTTTTCAAGATCTTCGCGAGCAGTTTTTGCAACTTCTGCACCATCATTTGCCACTAATATGTTTTCGCTTAATCCTTTTGGATTTTTTTCGCGACTGATTTGTGTAGCTGATTCTTCTGCAAGAGCGTTGAGCAACAGCTCCATATTTGTCATGTTGTCGCGCAAGTTCTCTTTTGTCAGTCCTTTCAGATTTTTGTATTCGCGCGTAGTGAGACCACTCCATGTTTTTGTCATCAAATCGGTAAGAAATGCAAAGTCTATCTCATGTGTAATACCTCCTCTTCTCCATTCGTCAGTGAGTCCTTTGCGTATTTCTATGGTTTTTATCCTTCGTGTAATCCATTGCTCTGAATATCCCAATCTACGATAATCCGCGATTGCTTGGTCAATGCTTAGTTCGGGGTCGATTATTTGGTCGATTCGAGTTGCCGCCACCTGAGCCATCCATTGCTTAAATGGTTCTGCTTTTTTTGACGGAATGGATTGTATGATCCTGAAAATACCTTCTAAAGATGCACAATTGATTGCATGGAGTTTCCCATCAGTCGATTTCAATTGGTATGGGGTACAAATTGTACCCCACACGGAATTCAGTTCAGGATCTCGAGAACGCATTTTTTTGATATATTGTCTCGTATCAGTACTGTCCGATAAGATTTCAACGATGTCGGGTACGGCAAAGTACCATTTTTCGTCTTTTTCAATCCATACGGTTCTAATTTTCTTGTCTTCAAAAAGTTGTATTTTTTCGATTGACATTTTGCAGAGTATTTAACTGAATTTTATTTTGTCATCTGAAATACACCCTCGTAATTCCGGCACCGCCCGTTTCAAGCGAGGCGTCGCAGAAATTCTCAATCTCATGCTGATGGCTGAGGTATTCGCGAATCAGTTTGCGCAGAATGCCGTTGCCTTTGCCGTGGAGGATGCTCACTTCCTTGATGCTGAGCAGTTTGGCTTCGTCAATGTATTTTTCCACAATGTCCAAGGCTTCTTCGGCGCGTTTGCCGCGCACATCGAGGGTGAGCTCGAAATGCTCGGCTTTCTCGCTGAGGTCATCGGCAATGCCAGCCTGCCATTTGCGCATGGTCTTGCGGCCTTCGGCACGGCTCACCTTGCGCAGTTTGTCGGGGCTGGTGCGCAACTTGATGGAATCGAATAGGATGGTGGCATCGGTGTCGCTGATGGCAATGATTTCGCCAACCACTTGCATATCGTCGATGCAAACCGTGTCGCCCACTTTCAGCTGACCGTCGTCGGCGGGTTTTTGTTTCTTCGGTTCGGCGGCGGCTTCGCCTTTCTTCACGATGGCTTCCTTGGTTTCCTGCAATTCCTTGCGCAGTTCCTTGGTCTTTTCCTTTTCAGCTTGCGCTTCCTTGATTTCCTTTATGGTGCGTTCGATCTTGCTGTTGGCACTCTCTATCATTTCCTTAGCCTCTTTTGCGGCATCGCGGATGTATTGCTTCTTCTTGCTTTCGAGTTCGGCGAGCAGGTTTTTGTATTTGGTCACGACCTCGGTCAAAAGCTGGTCGGCGATTTTCAGGTCTTGTTCCTTTTTGCGGATGGCTTTTTTGTCGACTTCCAACTGCTGCAGCTGCTGCTCAAACTTGAGGTGCTGGTCGCCGGTGATGGTGGCGGCGTTTTCAAGAATGTATTTTGGGAAGCCGATTTTCTTTGCAATCTCAAAGGCGAACGAACTGCCGGGTTTGCCAGTCATCATGATGTACATCGGCTGCATGAACTTGGTGTCGAACAGCATGGCGCCGTTGATGATGCCTTCGTTGTTGTCGGCCAAAAGTTTCAGGTTGGCGTAGTGTGTGGTGACGATACCGAAGACTTCTTTCTTGTTCAGTTCCAATAAGATAGCCTCTGCAATGGCACCGCCTAATTGCGGCTCGGTGCCCGTTCCGAATTCATCGATGAGGAAAAGCGAATTGGATGTGGCGTTTCCCAACAGCGTCTTCATGTTGTGAAGGTGAGAACTGTAGGTACTCAAGTCATTTTCAAGCGATTGCTCATCGCCGATGTCGATGAAAAGGCTTTCAAAAAGGCCACATTCCGAGTCGATGCGCATAGGCACCATGAGGCCGCATTGCAGCATGTATTGAATGAGTCCTGTCGTTTTCAGGCAGACCGATTTGCCGCCTGCGTTTGGACCGGAAATGACTAAAATCCTGTCTTTTCCATCTAATTTCAAGTCAAGCGGAACGATATCTTTGCCCTGAGCTTTCAGTTTCTGCTCCAAAATCGGGTGGCGTGCCTGAATCCAGTTGAAGTAAGCCCCATTGCGGAGGGCGGGCTTCACGCCGCCGATTTCCTGTGCCAATAATGCTTTGGCGCGGATGAAATCTAGTTCGCCCAACATGCTCCAGGCTTTGCGCAATTCGGATAAATAGGGGCGTATCAAAGCCGTGAAACCCAACAGGATTTTGTGGATTTCGCGTTTTTCGGCATATTCCAACTCCTTGATTTCGTTAGAAGTATCGAAGATTTCAGCAGGTTCAATGTAGACGGTCTGACCCGTGGCTGATTCATCGTGGATGAAGCCGCGCAAAGCCCTTTTGTCGGCGGCTTTGACGGGAATGACCAAGCGTCCGTCGCGGATGGTGATTTCCGATTTCTGGTCGACCCAGCCGGCCGTTTTCGCATCGCTCATGATTTGGCGTATGCGACGGTCGATGCCGCCTTGCTTGCGTCGCACGCTTTGACGTATTTCCTGCAATTCAGGTGATGCGTTGTCGGGGATTTCGCCCTTGTCGTCGACCAAGCGGTTGGCTTCGGTGAAGACTTTTTTCTCAATGAAAATATTGTCAGTCAAGGCTTTGAGTCGCGGATACTGCATGGCATTTTCGGAGTTGCCGAAACGCATGATGGCTTCTAATACATTGAGTGAAGGCTTCAGGGCGAAAAGGTCTTCGATGCTGAGGCAAGTGCCTTCAATCTGAATGCGGTGAAAGGCTTCTCGCAAATCGTGGAAGTCGCGCATAGGGAAAGGCACGCCTTGCTGGAGCAGTGAGATGAATTCCTCGGTCTGCTCTAAACTCTTGGTTATGAGGTTGATATTTGTAGTAAACGACACGCTTTCGGCTCGTTCCAATCCCATCTGGCTGATGCAGTGTGAGGCAAGCATCTGGCGAATGCCGCTGAAACCTATTTTCTGTTCGAAATTGTTTGGATATATCACGGTAGTAAAATATGTTGCAAAATTACTAAATTGCGCTTTGTGTGTTTAATTCTTTATCGAACAAAGTTTTTCGAGCATGGTTTTTATTGTTTTTTGCTCTTGTGGGATAAAAGACCCGAAGGGATTTATGCCGTCAAGACAATTCAAAGGCCAAGCCTGGCTTGAGACTTTGGGTTGTCTTGACGGCATGAAGGCTCTGAAAGAGTTCATCCCGCAAGAGTGTTTTTTATGTTTTTGTCAATAGAAACAATTTTTTGACAGCGGCAGTAAAATTGCAATCTCTTTTGTGCCATCAGGTATATAGTTCCCATTTATTTCTCAAACTTCCTCAAAATCTTCAGTTTGGCGTTTTCGGCCTTGCCGCCGTAAGGATGTTCGCGCAGCGGCAGGTTGAAATGCGTTTTGCCTGTCAGGACGGTTTGCGGGTGCGTAAATTCGCGGAAACCCCATTCGCCGTGGTAGGCGCCCATGCCGGAATGGCCTGTGCCGTTGAAAGGAACTCCTTTCACCATCAGGTGGATGCAGACCTCGTTGATGCAGCCGCCGCCAAACTGCTGGGTACGCATCATGCGGTTGGCCCATTTCAAATCGTTGGTGAAGACATACATCGACAGCGGATGCTCGCGTTCGGCGATGGTGTCCATCAAGTTGTTGATTTCATTGTCTTTGTAAGTGACAACGGGCAGCAAAGGACAGAAAAGTTCGTGCTGTACGATGTCGTCGTCAATATTGATAGGGTAGAGGATGGTCGGGGCGAAGCGCCTTGAGTTTTTGTCGCCGGTGCCGCCGAAAATGATGCGGTCTTTGTATTGGCTGGCAAGGCTTTCGCATTTGGCGTAGGCCGCTTCGGTGATGAGTTTCGGGTATTCCTCATTCGTTTCGGGATGCTCGCCGAGTTGCTGCACAAAAGCTGCTTTCAGTTCCTCAAGGAAAGGCTTTGCGATCTCTTCAGCAACAGCTATCTGGTTGATATTGATGCAGATTTGTCCTGCATTGCAGACTTTGAAGAAAGCGATTTTGCGTGCGGTGTCTTTCAAATCAGCATCTTTGCGCACGATGCACCAGTTGCCCGTTTCGCCGCCCAATTCCAAGGCAACGGGCGTAAGGTTTTTGGCGGCTTCAGCCAAGACGTGTTTGCCGATTTCGGGCGAGCCGGTGTAGAAAATCTTGTCGAAACGCTGCGCAAGGCACAAGTCGGCCACTTCATGACCGCCGTCAATCAGGGTGACAAATTCCTTGGGAAAGATTTCGGCAAAGAAACCTTTCAGAAACGCAGTGCTGGCTTTTGACTTGGAACTTGCCTTGATGACTGCCGTGTTGCCGCCGGCGATGCTTGCCGTTAAAACACCGATAGTGAGCAATATAGGGAAATTAAACGGACTGATAATGAGCGAAACGCCGTAAGGCATTTTGTAGACTCTCGTGATGAGGCTTGGGAAACATAAAAAGCCGCTGAAATGCCTCTCGGGGCGCGCCCAACGCCGCAAGCCGCGTATGGTCTCGTTGATTTCCACGATGACTGGCCCGATGTCGCATAGGTAGGCTTCCACTTTGCTGCGGCCCAAATCTTCATGCAAAGCCTGCTCAAACTCGGCCTCGTGTGCAATGACGGCGGCTTTCAGTTTCTTCAGTTGCTTGATGCGCCACGACACGTCAAGGGTTGCGCCTGTGCGGAAAAACTGCCTCTGTGCGGCAACGATGTCTTTTATTTCTGTTTCGGTATACATTATATTAATAAGGTGTTCAGATGGGCAAAAGTACTCTTTTTTTCTGAAATCTCATGTCACAAGCCGATTTTGTAGTTGAGAGCTTCATCATGGCAACTCGTAAATTTAGGCAATAATATACTTTTAGACCCAAATAGAGATTCCCGTCTGGCGACGGGAATGGAGACCGTGGATTAATAGAACAAGCGGCGGCGACCAGTTTTCAACTAAACGCAAACATCAACCGCCGCCGCACTTATGATAACTCC
>JAZQPN010000062.1:0-2903 GCA_045628585.1 Bacteroidales bacterium
ACGTGCCGAAGGTGCCGATGTCATCATCGAGAGCAACATTCCGCTGCGCAAGGATTTCCTGGACGCCTGCCCGAACCTAAAAATGCTTTCCATCGCTTTCACCGGCCTTGACCATATCGACATGGAAGAATGTCAGCGCCGCGGCATCAAAGTGATGAATGCGGCTGGCTATTCCACCGAGGCTGTTGCCGAACTCGCCATCGCCCTGATGATTGACGTCTACCGCAAAGTGCGTGAAAACGACATCATTACGCGCGAATGTCAGCGCAAAGGCATCATGCCGGGACGCGAAATCGGTGGCAAGACCATCGGCATTATCGGCATGGGTAACATCGGTCAGCGCGTGGCAAAAATCGCCAACGCTTTCGGCTGCAAGGTCTTGGCTTGGAACCGCACGCCTAAAACCATCGAAGGTGTGACTTTCGTTGACAAAGAAACCCTGCTGAAAGAAGCCGACATCGTTACGCTTCACATCGCCTTGAACAACGAGACCCGCGATTTCATCACCGAAAAGGATTTCGCCCTGATGAAGCCATCGGCCATCCTTATCAACACGGCACGCGGTCCGGTCGTCAACGAGATGGCTTTGGTCAATGCCCTGAAAAACGGTGTCATTGCAGGTGCTGCCACCGATGTCTACGGCACGGAGCCGCCTCTGAAAAAGGATAATCCTTTGTTCGATGCGCCGAATCTCATCATGTTGCCACATATCGGTTTCGCCACCGAAGAAGCCTTTGTTTTGCGTTTAGGCATCGTGGTGAAGAATGTTGAGGATTGGTTGAAGAAATAAACACCTTTTCATTTTTCCAATTAAAAACAAGCAAGTCGGGTTTTCTGCTTGCTTGTTTTTGTTTTTCATTAATTTTCACTATCCTGTCAATCTAAGCAATTGTTTTCTTATTTTTACCGCTCAAAATCTGACAGCCCATGAAAACTAAGGCACTCATATTTTCAATTTGCTTATTGACGCTCGCTTTTTTTGCCTGTAAACGGCAAAACAACACCTTCTACCCTTTCACCGAGGAGGAATCGCCCTTGCATTATTCGGCTTTCGACAAGGCCAACGCCCTGATGACCCTGCACCCCGACAGCGCCATGCTCATTCTCATGGGCGTCCACGATTCCGTGAGCCTGCACACGCTCAACCGACCCGATTATTTCGAGTTCTTGCTGCTCACCAACGAAGCTGCCACACGCGGTCCGGTCGACTCTTTCCTTTTTGCGCAAATGCCTCGCATTCAGCATTTTTATGATAGCCTTCACCAGAAATATCCCGCTTCCGATGCGCTTTCGCTCTTTTTGGCAAAATCCTATTACTGCATCGGCAACAACGAAGGCCGCTGCAAACGCCCCGTGACGGCTTGCGAAAACTACTTTCAAGCCATCAGTCTGGCCGAAGAAGTCGATGAAACGCATTATCCTTTCGTAAATGATTTCATCGCATTGACTTATAACAGATTAGGCATAATTTTCTACGACAACGAATCATGGTCAATTGCCATTGACAACCTGAAAAAAGCCAACCTTTATTTCGACAAAAGAGACATGAAAATCGGTTCGGCATTCAACTATGAAACCATAGGCGAAATATTCTATCAGGCTGGAAATCAAGACAGTGCTTTATATTATTTCCAGGTTGCCGACACCGCCATTGCAAAAGTCACCGATGTGGCCACCGATTTTAAAATCAGCCAGACCCTGATTGACAACAAGGCGCGCTCCACATTTAGCATCGGCGAAAAGGAAAAAGCCTACAAAATGCTGTATGAAGCCATCGCCACATCACCTGATGACATGGAACGCAAGCCCCACTACGGACTGCTTGCCGAGTTGTATTTCATGGATTCTCAGTATGATAGCGCATTGTTTTACTACGAAAAAAGTTTCCCTTTCAACCCTTATGAGCGTACACGTATGCTGAACAATACCATTTCGCTCTGCTATAAAATGGGCGATTTCCAGAAAGCCGCCTACTATGCCACCTTCCTTGGCGAAGAAGTGGAGCGCTCCGAAACGAAACTCGCTCTGGTTCAGCAATATGAGAAGCACGTCAAAGACATGGAACTGCAAACGCAGCACGACACTTCGTTACGCAACAGCCTGAAAAACTACCTTTTCATGTTCATTGTGTTTGCCCTTATCGTGGTTTTGCTGCTGTTTTTCTACAAACGTCTTAAAAAGCTGATGGTCAGCAACAAAACACAGCATCAGCAGTCGTTGAGCGAAAAGGAAAAACAGCTCAAGCACAAGGAGCAGGAACTGGAAATGACCAAGAAAAAACTCTCGTTCAAGGAAAAGCCAGGCGATTTTGCAGGACGCAAGGCACTTTTCGATCAGGAAGCTATCGTGTTGAAAATAAACAAATTGATTGAAAAGGCGAATGTCATGGCAAAAACCTTAAGCAGCCACGATGAAGCCTTGCTGAAAGACAAGGATGTCATGGAACTGGTGAAAGCCGCCAATCAGAATTTCGACGATTTCTCCACCTTGCTGATGAAAGATTTCCCCCGCCTGACCGTCAACGATGTGCGCTACTGCTGCCTGTTCTTCATGGGCGCAAAACAAATGGAAGCTGCCGCCCTGATGGGCATTTCGCAAAGTGGTGCCAACCAAAAGTACCACCGCCTGCAGGAAGTGTTCGGGACAAAAGACCCTCTGGATTATTTCCTGAACGATTATTTCAAGAAAATCTACGGATAAGCTTCAAAAACCGTGTTTTCAATTTTTTGTTGTAACAATTTGATATTCAATTTGTTGCAACGATTTACTTATAATTACTTATAAATTTTATAATTAACAGAATTACAGTTAGTTATAAGAATTTACTTATAATTACTTATAAACTTTTTGGCCAAAATCTATTGACAAAATTTTGATGTCGACGTATTTTTGCATCAACAAAA
>JAZQPN010000063.1:0-1853 GCA_045628585.1 Bacteroidales bacterium
ACAATTCATGCGTCCGGAGTTTTTGAACCGTGTCGATGATGTCATCATGTTCCGTCCGCTGAGCGAAGATCAGATTGCCGATGTGGTGAGAATGCAGTTTGCGCAGGTTCAGAAAATGCTGAAAGACAACGATATTGAAATTAACATTTCGGAAGAAGCCGTGAAATGGATTGCCCATTTGAGCTACGACCCGCAATATGGCGCGCGACCTGTGAAACGCATGATGCAGCGCGAGTTGCTGGACGAACTTTCGAAGATGGTGCTGGCCGATAAGGTCGACAAGACGAAACCGATAACCATCAAAATCAAGGATGATAAGATGGTTTTTGAAAACTAAATGAAAAGTCCCGGTGTGAATGACATCGGGACTTTTTTATTGAAGTTTCATTTGCTTGGATGGAATGTGACAAAAACATTAAAGATATGCTTTTCAGTAAACGTGAAAATCATACTCGATGATTTCGTGCAAATCGGTTAGGCAACCGTTTTCATCAACTGCGTCTCGGTTCGTTCATGGTGTATACCTTTGCGTCTATCGGCATTTTCTTTAGTTCCTTGATTAGTTCCTTTACTGTCATTTTTTTTTTGCTTTTTTTGTTTGTAATTTAATTTATTGTTGTATTCGTGTTTATTATAATTTTGCAGCCGTTATGAAAGACTACAGCAAGATGACACTTGAGGAAATGCTTGCTCCTGCTAAGGATAGCGAACTCCCTCCGTTTCCACCAGAAGAAAACGAGTTTATGGAAATTGACAGAAACCCGACACCAAGCGGAGGCGATTTGTCAATAGCCTACTTTTTTGACAAGGACGGACACCGTTGCACGCGGGAAAAAGCAGTAAGGATGAACGTTGTCGAATACCTCAACGACGGTACACGAATCAATGAGCATTACGGATTGATAGGCGGTTAACGAATACTACCAAGTTTTTTTGTCGTGCCATTCGGAAATTTTGTATTTTTGTAACCGAGAATAAGGCGGGGGGGCTTTTCGGAAGTACCTCGCCTTGGCACTTCGGAATGGGGTGCCGTTCTCTTATATATCCTGTGTTTCAATATCATTTCTTTAAATTCCCAGCGCACTTGTGCGCCAACTTCAAGTAGGACTGCTGTCCATAAAATTGACTACGTCGAAATCTTCGATTCATCGATACGAAGTGAGATGATGCAAAGTATTTGGCTACGCTGAATCTTCGGTTTCTCTAATTGACTACGTCGAATGCAAAGCATTTCTCTAATTCTTGACAAAAAAGATAAAAACTATTTATTATTGAAATAAATAATACTATATTTGCAGCATTGTCAAAATCAATAGAAAGATGACGCTTCAGCAATTGGAATATATCGTGGCCGTCGACAAATACCGCGTTTTTGTGCAGGCCGCCGAATCGTGTGGCGTGACGCAATCTACTCTGAGTTCGATGATTCTGAAACTCGAAGAGGAATTGGATGTCACCATTTTCGACCGCAACAGCCGCCCCGTGAAACCCACGGCGGCAGGTGAGCTGATTATCAATCAGGCAAAAGTGGTGCTGTTCAATGTGCATCAGTTAGAGGAAATGATTCAGTCTGAAAAACAGCGCAATACTGGCGAAATCAACATGGCCATCAGTGCGACGATAGCGCCTTACATCACGCCGAAACTGTTCAAATATCTGCACGACCATTACCCTTCAGTCACCGTTCACGCTTTCGAAATGATGCGCGACGAAATCATCAGGAAACTGGAACAGGCCGAAATCGATGTCGCCATCATGTCGGAGCCGCGCAAGCCTGAAACTTTGCTTGAAATCCCTCTGTTTAAGGAGAGATACATGGCATACGTGTCGCCGAAATCGCCCTTGTATTACGA
>JAZQPN010000064.1:0-3660 GCA_045628585.1 Bacteroidales bacterium
TGTAATAGTGCCAGTTATGGAAATTGGCTGGGCTTTCTTTAAATTAGGAAGTAGAGGATTGTTTTGATAATGTTTACAATGAAAATTGCTTATTTTTTAGGTGGGTTAAATCGTGGTGGAGCAGAAACGATAGTTTTAGATATATGCAAGAATAAAGATGTTGCTCCATTTGAAATTTGCTGTATCTACCGAAAAGAAGGAGATTATTCTGATTCATTTCATGCTACAAACGTGCCGTTGTATCAATTGAAACGTAATGGCAGCAAGTTGTCATATTTGATAAATTTCAGAAAATTGGTTCTTCAAAATCACATCGATGTTGTTCATGCCCAAACTCCGTTAAATGCTTTGATTTGCTTCTTTGCGTTGATGTTTACAAAAGTCAAGGTTGTGACAACTTTTCATGGTTTTTCATTCTCCGATGCGCCTAAATGGTATCGTGGAATTGTTTATAGAAAGAGTAAATGTATCATTTGTGTATCTGATTTTCAAAAGAGGTTATATTCTGAAAAATGGGGGTTGCCGTCTCGTAACAAATTGAAAGTTGTATACAATGGTATTGATTTTTCTAAGTTTGAGAAAAAGAAAGAAATTGAGGGTAACAGTTCTGAAAAAAGTCGATTGTTGAAAATGGCAATGGTGGGGAGCTTTGTCGACGGACGGAATCAGATGTTTGTATGCCAAGTCATGAAAGAGTTGTTGAATAGGAAGGTCTCTTTTGATTTCTATTTTATTGGAAGGCGAGATGCACATGAGTATCAGAGGTATGATGAATGTGTGGCATATTGCGAGACGAACGGATTGAAGGATTGTGTTCATTTCATGGGTGGAAGAAGTGATGTCCCCGAATTGCTAAAGGAGATGGATCTTTTTGTCTATGCTTCAGAGCACGACACTTTTGGCATAGCCGTATTGGAAGCCTTATCGTCTGGACTGCCCGTGATTGTTAATGATTGGAATGTGATGAAAGAAATTACGGATAACGGCACTTATGCAGACTTGTATAAGACGGATGACGTGAATGATTGTGTGAAGAAAATCATTTGGTTTGTTGAAAATAGGAATAATCATCCAGAGGAGTTGAAGATAAAGAATGAAAGGATTGCCGCAGAAGTTAAAAAGAAATATTCAATATCATCTCATATTGAAAAATTAAACGAAGTTTATTTGTCAATACTATGAAAAATCCACTCAAACATGCAGTTGATTCGCTGCTCCATAATAAAAGGCATTTCGTGTTCGCTATATTTCGTCGTATTCCTTGGATCATTCCAAATGATGCTTTATATTTAAAGGTGTACTATCGGTTATCGATGAGAAAACCATTGAATTTGGAGAATCCGACCACATTTAATGAGAAATTGCAGTGGTTAAAATTATTCAACCGCCGTCCAGAATATGTACAATTAGTAGATAAGTTTTTGGTGAAGAAATATGTAGCTGATAAAATTGGCAACGAGTTTGTGATTCCGACCATAGAATCATGGAAATCACCAAAAGATATTGATTGGGATATGTTGCCAAATCAGTTTGTGTTGAAAACCAATCATGATGGTGGTGGAAACGGAATTGTGGTTTGTAAGGATAAGTCTGCATTGAATAAACGAAAGGCTTTACGAGAGTTGAACCATTCGTTTCGCAGAAATACTTTTTTGATAGGACGCGAATGGCCATACAAAAAAGTGCAGAAACGTGTGTTTGCGGAAAAATACATTGAGGATTCAAAACTCAATGATTTACGGGATTATAAATTCCTGTGTTTTAATGGTGAACCCAAGTTGTTGTATATTGCTACCGAAAGAAACAAGGCAGAAAGGGTGAAGTTCGATTTCTTTGATATGGACTTTAATCATCTTGATATTAGGAACGGTCATCCTGTGGGTGAAGAGCAGCTAGAAAAACCATCAACGTTTGAACAAATGAAGTCTATTGCTGCAATTCTGTCTAAAGGGATACCCCAGGTTCGCATTGATTTTTACGAAGTGGATGGACACCTTTATTTTGGTGAATTCACATTTTTCCATTTGGGAGGTACTGGTTCATTTCAACCTGAAGAATGGGACGCCATTCTTGGGTCATGGATAGAACTTCCAAAAGAAATAAGACAATAATCGAATTTTACTATGCAAATACTAATCACCGGCGGAGCAGGTTTCATTGGCTCTAATTTGTGTGAATATTTTGTCGGCAAGGGCTTTGATGTCGTTTGTCTCGACAATTTATCCACTGGTTTTATGCACAATATCGAACCTTTGATGGAGAAGAAGAATTTTCGTTTCATCAAGGGCGATATTCGCGATTTGTCAACATGCCGTGAGGCGGTCAAAGGTTGTGAGGCTGTGTTGCAGCAGGCTGCTTTAGGTAGCGTGCCGCGTAGCATCAACGACCCTATCACCACAAACAGCACCAATATTGATGGTTTCCTGAACATGTTGGTTGCTGCAAGGGACGAAGGTGTGCGTCGTTTCGTCTATGCAGCCAGTTCTTCCACTTACGGAGACAGCAAGGAGTTGCCTAAAATTGAACATAACATCGGTCGCCCGCTTTCGCCATACGCCATCACGAAGTTTGTCAACGAACTGTATGCCAATGTATTCTCCGATTTGTATGGCGTTCAGACCATTGGCTTGCGCTATTTCAATGTGTTTGGCCGCCGTCAGGATCCTAATGGAGCTTATGCAGCCGTTATCCCTTTGTGGGTGAAAGCCTTGATCCGTCACGAGTCACCTTATATCAATGGCGATGGAAGTTATTCGCGTGATTTCACATATATTGACAATGTGATACAGGCGAATGAATTGGCAATGATGACTTCGAAAGAAGATTTGGTCTCGCGTGCCAGTCTCTATAATATGAATTTGCCTGCCAACGCTCCGATTGATATGGTTTTCAATGTGGCGTATGGCGGCAACACGACCTTGTTACAGCTTTTTTCTTGCCTGCGCAATAACTTGTCGCGTTTCGATTCGGAAATTGCGAAAGTTGAGCCTGTCTTCAGGGAGAATAGGGTTGGCGACATACCGCACTCTCAGGCGTCAATTTTGAAGGCTCAGCGCATTCTCGGCTATCAGCCCAAATATGATGCTTTATCTGGTTTCGAACAAGCTTGTGAATGGTATTGGAATAATTTGAAATGAAAGTAGTATTCGTATCAAGCGGAAACAAGGCGGTTGGCGGAATCAGCCCTTTTGTGCAATCTCAGTTTGATTCTCTGAAAGCCGAAGGATTGGATATGATGCTTTTCCCTGTTACAGGACATGGAGCGAAATCCTATCTGAAAGCGACGCGGGAACTAAGGCATCTTGTTAAGGAACAAAAGCCCGATATTGTTCATGCGCATTATTCTGCTTGCGGCTATGTGGCTGCTATGGCGACGGCTTTCACAAAGACTAAAGTGCTGGTCTCAATTCTGGGCAGTTTTCCGAAAAAAAGTGTGAAGTTGCATGTTGTTCGGTTTTTCATTCGGCATATATGGGATAAGACTTTGGTGAAGTCGCAAAGAACAGCAAGCCAGTTAGGAATGGATTTGCCAGTTGTACCTAATGGCGTTAATTTGGAGCAATTCAACATCATTGACCAACAAAAGGCTCGGGAAATGTGTGGCTTTGAAAATGGGGAAAAATATGTGGTATGGTGCTCGAATCCAAGCCGACCGGAAAA
>JAZQPN010000065.1:0-15319 GCA_045628585.1 Bacteroidales bacterium
TTAATACTCAAACATTCCACGTTCACTCCGAATCGTCAGCCGCTTCACATCCGATGCCTCCACATGGCCAATAATCTGACTGTCAATGTTGAACTCCTTGGCGATGGCAATCATCTCATTGGCGGCCTTTTCGTTGGTGTAGATTTCCAGACGGTGTCCCATGTTGAAGACTTTGTACATCTCGTGCCAGTCGGTGCCCGATGCTTCCTGAATCATGCGGAACAAAGGTGGCAGTTCCATCATGTTGTCTTTTACGATGTGCAGCTTGTCGACGAAATGCAGGACTTTGGTCTGGGCACCGCCGCTGCAATGGATGATGCCGTGAATCTGTTTGCGGAATTCCTTCAGAATCGGTATCATCAGAGGAGCGTAGGTGCGGGTAGGGGAGAGAATCATCTTGCCTACATCGACGCCTTCGATTTCGGTCGGGTCGGTGAGTTTGTGCGGACCGGAATAAATCAAGTCTTCCGGAATAGAATGGTCGAAACTCTCTTCGTATTTGTCGGCGAGATAGTGGTTCAGCACATCGTGGCGGGCTGAGGTCAGGCCGTTGCTGCCCATGCCGCCGTTGTAGTGGTCTTCGTAGGTGGCCTGTCCCGATGAGGAAAAAGCCACGATGCAATCGCCTGGCTGAATGTTGTTTTCGATGACTTCATCGCGCTTGATGCGAGTGGTGACGGTGCTGTCGACAATGACGGTGCGTACCAAATCGCCCACATCGGCAGTCTCGCCGCCAGTGAGGTAGATGCCGATGCCCAAATTGCGCAGCTTTTCAAGGAAATGTTCCGTTCCGTTAATCAAAGCTGAAATAACTTCGCCTGGAATGAGGTTCTTGTTTCGGCCAATGGTTGAAGAAAGCAGCATTTTGTCGGTTGCGCCAACGCAAATCAAGTCGTCGGTGTTCATCACGACGGCATCTTGCGCCACGCCTTCCCATACCGACATGTCGCCGGTTTCTTTCCAATAAAGATAGGCCAACGATGACTTTGTTCCGGCACCATCGGCATGCATGATATTGCAATACTCGGGGTCGTTTCCCAAAATGTCGGGAATGATTTTGCAGAATGCGTTAGGGTATAAACCTTTGTCAAGGTTTTTGATGGCATTATGAATGTCTTCCTTCTCGGCGGAAACGCCTCTTAAACTATATCTCTGATTATCCATTATTTAATGATGAGTTTCTTTGTCTTAGTATCAAACTGGAAGTTGCCTAACTGTTTCATCGTCTTCTGACCGATGACCCATTCTTCAATCATTCTCTTCACCACTTTCACTTCCACATTGTAGAGTGAACGGCCAGCAATTCTGACTTCTCGGATGACGATGATGGCACCATCGGCAATGCTTCCGGTGCTGAGTATCTTGTCGACTTCGCCCTTGAAATTGTCGGCAGAAATGCGTCCGTCGTTCAATAGTTTCAAGGCGCGCGATTCCGAAATGCAGAAGTCGGCGTTTTCGCTGTAGGTGAATGGCTCGTTGTAGCCGTCGACGTTGGCGAAGAATGTGATATAACCCTTTTGGCTGACATTGAACATTTCGCTGTTGTCTTCTTCTGGGTTGATGGCGATGTTAACCGTCTGGTTTTCATTGATTGTTGTGCGTGGCACGAAGTCTTTGCTCAGAATCCTGAATTCCGTACGACGGTTCATTTGGTGAGCAGCTTCCTTGATTTCGGTGCTTGGCAGTTTGTTGATGTAGTCTTCAGTCAAAACAGTGCCGGCTTTGAAGGTGTAGCCTTTGACGGTCTTGTCGTTCATCAAGGTTCTTGGGACTCTTTCGCCGTAGCCTTTTGCAGTCAGGCGCATTGGGTCGATACCTCTGATAATCAGGTAATCAACAACGCTTTGGGCACGCTTTTGCGAAAGGATGTCGTTACGTTCTTCGGTGTCGCGGGCATCGGTGTGTGAGGCCAATTCTATGGTGATGGTCGGGTTGATTTGAAGGGTCTCAATCAAGCCTTGCAGCGAGTCTTCAAACTGTGGCTTGAGGTCCCATTTGCCTAAGTCGTAAAGAATGTCGGGCAGCATGATTGGCTCCTGAGGAATTGGTTCTATGGCATATTCCTTTTCAAAATCCTTGCTGAATTCAAGGCCAATGGTGGTCTCTTGTGCACTGAAAGTGAAATAATTGTCTTTATCAATTGTGATGTCGTAAGTCGTGTTTTTGTTCATCTGGCTTTCGCTGAAATTGAAATATCCCTTGTCGTTGGTGCGGGTCATGTTGTTCGAGCCATCGGAACCGATCATACGCACGGAGGCATTGCTGACAAACTGTTTGGTCTTGGCATCCTTGACTGTGCCTGAGAAGGTGAAAAGAATCGGAGGTTCTTCAAAATAATAAATGTTGTCAATGCCACGGGTATTACCACGGTTCGATGAAATGAAGCCTCTTTCATCCCTTGGGTGGAACATGATGGCGAAATCGTCGCCCGTCGAGTTGATGGGGGATTTCAGGTTGCGCGGTTCGCCCCAGTTGCCGGCGGTGTCCATCGAGGTGACGAAAATGTCGAGGCCGCCCATGCCGCCGTGACCGTTTGAAGCGAAATACAGCATGGTGTCGTAGCGCAGGAAGGGGTACAGCTCATCGCCCGCGGTATTGACCTTTTCGCCGAGATTGAAAGGCCTGCCGAAAGGTTCTGTGGCGTTTTCTCGTGTGGAAATCCAAATGTCTTTGCCGCCAAAACCGCCTTTGCGTTCGGCAGCGAAATACATGATGAGTTCATCATCTGAAAGGGTAGGGTGGCCTACGATATCCAAGGTGTCGACGCTGGTGATTTGTACAGGCTGAGCGTTTGAGAAAGCGCCACCGCTTTTTGAAGCTACCATAATTTGGCAGCCGTTTTTGCGGTGAGCTCCATTCTGACAGCGTGTGAAATACAATTTCGTGTATTTTGAATTCATGAACGGAGTGCCTTCGCTGGCTTCCGTGTTCACGCTTTCGCTTTCGTCGGCTAAGACTGGCGTACTCCATTTGCCTTGACGGTCTTGCTTTGAGGTGAAAAGATCGGTGAATTCTTGACCGGTAATGCCATCCTTCTCTTTGCCTGTTGAAGCGTCGCGGGTTGAGGTGAAGATAATTTCGTTGTAGTTAGAGTTCGTCCAGCAGGCAGCAAAATCAGAGTCCTTTGTCGAATTTACTTTTTTGAGTTCTGTCAATTCGTATTTCGATGGGTTGTCAATCCATTCCTGAATGAGAGCAGTCGATTCTGCTCCTAATCGTCCGCGTGGGTCGTCGGGTGCTTTTTGTGCGTAAATTTCGTAGTTCTCAATGGCTTCTTTGTACTTGCCGTTTATCTTGTAGGTGTCGGCAGCATACAGGTATACTTCTGGATGCGAGTTGACGAAGTCAGTTTTTAATACGCGCTTGTAATATGGTTCGGCGCGCTTGGTCAGTCCGATAAGACGATAACATTCAGCCATTTGGAATGTGATTCTGTTGCGTTCGTCTTTCTTGCGCCGTGTTTTGCGGTATGCTTTTTTGTAGCGGTCGACGGCTTCGGTGTATTGTTTCCTGCCAAAGGCTAAGTCGGCGTTCTTGGCTGGGTTCTTTCTTTGGGCGTACAGGTCGGTGTCCAAAAAAACGAACAGCAGCGACAATAGGATGAAAGTGTATTTCTTCATAGTTGTAAAATCTCTGGTTGATAACGCAATTGGCCTGCTTTTATTGCAGGTTACAACAAACGACAAAAATACAATAATTTTCAAAACGAAAGGCAGGGCATGGAAATCTTTGCTGAAAGAACCGCTGTTTTTTACTGTCGTTGACTCTCAAAGTCGATGGTGGCGTTGTTAATGAATTGAAAGATTATCTGAGTGAAAGATGTTGATGGAATGAAACTACAATAATTGTGTTTGTTTTGAAAACATTCCACAACCGTTATTTCTACTTTTCGTTTGCGGTTTTTTTTCGATGAAGGTGCATAATACGATAAAATGTAGAGACGCATCAGTGTCTCTACATTTATCTAATCCTCTAAAAATCATTTTTATAGAAAAATGTCGAATTCTTTTGGAACTAATATCTGTTCCCTGCTTTCTGGCTTGCCTTGTTCGATTTGCTCTGCTGCTCGTGGAATATGTAGACGATTCTTAGGGTGAGGTTGTTGTTGTATTGCAGACGGTAAGGGTGTTCAGGGTGAATGATAAAGGATCCGCTTTGGTCCGTGTAGAAAATCCGGCGGCGAATAGGGACTAACGAATATTGGTAGCGCAACTCAGCGTGCAGGCCTTCATATAGGCGAATCCTTAAATCGGCGCAAAAACTCCAGTCGTTTCCTTTATATGAATGTGAGTTTTCAACCATGTTTACTATGTCATCGTCTGGATAAACGGAATAAACGGCATCCATGAGTTCATCTGAGTTGCGGATTCTGCTTAAATCGGGACCGGAATAGCCGTCTTTCCATGAAATGACACCTGGCCCAATGCCAATGCCTGTATCTTGGCCATTGAGAAATTCGTTTATGCCCACGATGCGTCCGTAAGAAACGCCAAGGCCTATCGAATACTTGTCTTTGTCAGTCAGATAGATCATTACGGGAATTTCAGCATAATTCAGATTTAGTTTATAAGAACCTGTCAAGCTGCTGTTGTAATATATCGAATCGCGTTTGTGAGCGCCTTTCTGACTATAAAGCAATTCGAAACCGACGTCCATGAAATTGGTGACGGGTATCAATGCGCCTACTCCCGCATGGACACCGAATTTCTTGTAGCCGAAACATTCGTCGCCGTCAACCTGACAGGCATTGCCGCCAAGGAAGACTTCACCTTTGATAATTTGTGCCTTCAGCGAACTTAACGGCGTGATAATCAATAATGCAAGTGCAATTATTACGAGTTTGCGTGTTCTCATGTTGTGATGATTTGTGTTCTAAACGGCAAAAATAGGAGATTATTTTAATTCTGCGATGCAATATTTCTCATCGTTAGACTGATTCTGTTACGGCTGACATCGACATCGCTGACCATAACCCTAACTTTTTGGTTCAGATGGACGACTTCGTTTGGGTCTTTGATGTATCTGTCGCACATTTGGCTGATGTGAACCAGTCCGTCCTGATGCACGCCTATGTCGACGAAAGCACCGAAAGCAGTAATGTTGGTGACGATGCCATTCAGTACCATACCGATGCGTAAATCGTTGATTGTACGAATGTTCTTGTCAAACTCAAAGGCTTCGAAAGTCTTTCTTGGGTCGCGGCCTGGTTTCTCCAATTCGCTTAAAATATCATTGACCGTTTCAATGCCGAAATCGTTTTCCACAAAGTCTTTCGCATTGATTTGTGCAATCAGTTCCTTGTTCCCGATGAGGTCTTTTACCTTGACATTCAGTTTCTTGGCCATTTTTTCCACGATGTGGTAACTTTCGGGATGAACGGCACTTTGGTCAAGCGGATTTTCGCCATTGTGGATGCGCAGGAAACCGGCGCATTGTTCGTAGGCCTTGTTGCCCAAACGCGGTACGTTAAGCAACTGCTTGCGGTTGGTGAATCCGCCCGTTTCCTCGCGGTAGGCGATGATGTTGTTGGCCAATTGTGGCCCAACGCCACTGACATAGGACAGCAGTTGCTGACTGGCTGTATTTAGTTCCACGCCGACGGCATTCACGCAACTTTCAACCACTTGGTCGAGGCTTTCGCCCAAAAGTTTTTGATTGACATCATGCTGATACTGACCGACTCCAATGGATTTCGGGTCGATTTTCACTAACTCGGCCAATGGGTCCATCAGGCGGCGGCCAATGCTGACCGCACCACGCACGGTAATGTCGTAATCTGGAAATTCGTCGCGGGCGATTTTTGAGGCCGAATAGACCGAAGCCCCGCTTTCGCTGACCATCACGGCCATGATGTCGCGGTCGAATTTAATGGATTTGATGAAATCTTCAGTCTCGCGTCCTGCCGTGCCGTTGCCGATGGCGATGACCTTGATGCGGTAGGCATCCACCAGACTCTTGATTTTGCGCATGGCGCCGACAGTGTCGGATTTTGGCGGGTGAGGATAGATGGTCTCGTTATGCAGCAAAGCGCCTGTCTCGCTGAGTACCACCACTTTGCAGCCTGTGCGGAAACCCGGGTCAATGGCAAGAACGCGTTTTTGACCCATAGGCGAAGCCAGAAGCAGCTGCTTGAGGTTTTCGGCAAAGACCTTGATGGCGGTCTCGTCGGCCTTTTCCTTATAATAAGAGCGGATTTCGGTTTCTATCGATGGCTCAAGCAGGCGTTTCCACGAATCGCTGATGGCATCTTGCACGATTTCAGATGCTTCGTTGTCGTTTTTCAGGAAAATGCTGTCCAACGAATTGAGCACGAAATCATCATCGACATCGATTTTCACTTTCAGCATGCCTTCGTCTTCGGCGCGGAACAAGGCCAGGATGCGGTGCGATGGCGCTTCGGAAATCGGTTCGCTGAAGTCGAAATACTGCTGGTAGGTCTTGCCGTCTTCTTCCTTGCCTTTCACCACTTTCGATGTGATGGCGCCTTGCATGTGGTATATTTTGCGAATGCGGTTGCGTCCGGCGATGTTTTCCGAAATCCATTCCGCCATAATGTCTTTGGCGCCTTCAATGGCTTCGCCGACATCGTTTACACCTTTGTTTGCGTCAACATAGCGGCGTGCGATTTTGTCGACGAAATCGACGTTTTGTGCCATGATTTGTGCAGCCAATGGCTCGAGGCCTTTTTCGCGTGCGATGGCAGCGCGGGTGCGACGTTTCGGCTTGTAAGGTAGATAAAGGTCTTCGACTTCTTGTAAAGTCGTGGCGTTCAGTATTTTATGTTCCAACTCATCGGTTAGTTTGCCTTGCTCGCGGATGGAACTGATGACGCTTTCCTTGCGTTTCTGCAATTCGTTGAGCTGTTCCAGACGTTTTTGAATGGCGGCAATCACTTCTTCGTTCATCGAACCGGTCATTTCCTTGCGGTAACGGGCGATGAAAGGAATGGTTGCGCCGTCGTCGAAAAGGCGGATGACATTGGCGACGTGAAAACCTGAAAGATTCAGTTCTTGCGCTATCTGTGTGCTAAAATCCATAGTTTCAATTGTTTATTCGTTCCAGATTTCCCACGATTTCTTGGCTTGTTCTTCCAGCATCTGCATGCCGTTGTAAACTTTTGCGCCCCAAGTCTTGCCCAATTCCATGAAAGCGGTTTGCTTCGGATTGTAGATTAAATCGATGAGAATGTGTTTTTTGCCTAATGCCTGATAATTGATTTCGGGGAAATCCTCAATTTTCGGAGCCATACCCAAAGGCGTTGCGTTGATGATGAGCGGACTTTTCCGGAGCATTTCATCGCTCAGCGTGTCGTAGGTGAAATCGCCTTTTTCTACGGAACGGCTGACGATGGAGTAGGGTATCTGCCTCTGTTTCAGTATGTATTGCACCGCTTTCGAAGCACCGCCTGTGCCAAGGACCAGTGCATTTTCAATCGGCTGACCTTTCAAGGCTCTTTCCAACAGAATGTTGAAGCCGTATGCATCGGTGTTGTAGCCTTTCAGCTTTCCGCCTTTGATTTTCACCACGTTCACGGCGCCGATTTCCTTGGCAGTCCCGTCGATTTCATCCAAATAGGGAAGGATAGCCTCCTTGTAAGGGATGGTCACGTTGAGACCGCAAAGTTCGGGATACTTATTAATAATAGGTGTAATTTCGTCGATGGATTTCATGTCGAAATTCTGATAACGGCAGTCTAAGCCTTCGTATTGGAATTTCTCGTTGAAGAAATCCTTTGAAAATGAGTGCTTGAGCGGATGCCCGATAAGTCCGAAAAGTCGCATTGGCTTGAAAATTTTGGCAAAGATAGTCAAATTATGCAAGCATAATCAGGCGATAAAGGCCTCTGAAAAAAAATATTCCAAAAGTATTTGCCAGTTCAATAAAATGTTGTACTTTTGCACACTCAAAATTAAAAAGGAAGTAAGCGATGAAAAAAGACATTCACCCAAAGAATTATCGTCTGGTTGTTTTCAAAGATATGTCGAATGACTACATGTTCATGTCACGTTCAACAATCAACACGAAGGATACCATCACTTGGGAAGACGGTAACGAATACCCATTGGTAAAGCTCGAAATCTCCAGTGCATCACACCCATTCTACACTGGTAAGATGAAGCTCGTCGACTCAGCTGGTCGCGTTGATAAATTCAACAGCAAGTACAAGAAATTCTTTGAAAAGAAGGAAGCTAAATAAGTTTCTATCAGCATTTCAGAAAAAAGCTCCTGCCATGCGGGGGCTTTTTTTATGTAGTTTGGAACGTGGCATATATTTTGCTAATTTTGCCGCCATATTAAAAATAAACCTTATTACTGACAATTTGGCATTTATCCGATACTATGAAATACCGTGATGATGAATTTTTGTTGAACGATTTGACCGAGGCCAACAGCGAGTTTATACCTGTATTGACGATTGAAGATGCGCGTCTTGGAATGGACGAGGAAGTCCCCGACGAACTGCCCGTTTTGCCTCTGCGCAATGCGGTGCTTTTCCCTGGCGTGGTGATTCCCATTACCGTTGGGCGGGAAAAATCAGTGAAACTGGTCAAGGAATACTATAAGAAGAAACAGGCTATCGGTGTCGTTGCGCAAATGGATTCCAATGTCGAGGAACCCACTTTGGCCGACTTATATAAAATAGGTACGGTGGCGCAAATCATCAAGACCATTCAGATGCCCGATGGCAATATGACGGTCATCATTCAGGGCAAACGCCGTTTTGAATTGCTCGAGACGACTCAGGTCGAACCGTATATCAAAGCGAAAGTGACAGAATATCCCGATTTTAAGGATTATCCGCATACACGGAAATTCATCGCTTTGGCGCAGTCTGTCAAGGATTTGGCAGTACAAATCATTTCTCGTTCTCAGCATTTGCCCGAGGAGGCGAGCTATGCCATCAAGAGCATTGACAATCCGATTTTCTTGGTGAATTTCGTGGCAAGCAACGTGGAAATGGATTTGCCGACCAAACAAATGCTGCTTGAATCGACCGACATCACGCAAATGGCAACCGACTTGTTGGGTGTCTTGACTACCGAACAGCAAATGCTTGACCTAAAGCAACAGATTCAAAGCAAGGTGCGTGTCGATATGGACAAGCAGCAGCGCGAATATTTCCTTAACCAGCAGTTGCGTACCATTCAGGAAGAGCTGGGCGGAACGCCTAACGAACAGGATATCAAGGAACTGATGGCCAAAGCTGAAAAGAAGAAATGGTCGGATGAAGTGGCTGAGGTCTTTGACCGTGAAATCAAGAAACTGGAGCGCACCAACCCGCAGGCTGCCGAATATGGCATACAGCTGAATTACCTGCAATATCTCGTCGATTTGCCATGGAATGAATTTACAAAAGACAATTTCGACTTGAAACGTGCGCAGAAAGTGCTTGATGCTGACCATTTTGGCTTGGATAAGATCAAGGACAGAATCATTGAGCATCTTGCCGTCTTGAAGTTGAAAAACGACATGAAAGCCCCGATTTTGTGCCTTGTCGGTCCTCCCGGTGTGGGTAAGACTTCGCTGGGCAAGTCCATCGCAAGGGCTTTGAACAGAAAATATGTCAGAATGTCATTAGGTGGCGTGCGCGATGAATCGGAATTGCGTGGTCATAGAAAAACATATATCGGCGCCATGCCGGGCCGTATCATTCAGAATTTGCGTAAGGTGAAGTCAAGCAATCCTGTCTTTGTGCTCGATGAAATCGATAAGGTCAGCGGCAACAATATCAGCGGCGACCCGCAGGCGGCTTTGCTGGAAATCCTTGACCCTGAACAGAATTCCACTTTCTACGACAATTTCCTTGAACTGGATTACGATTTGTCGAAAATCCTGTTCATCGCAACGGCCAATAACCTTTCGACCATTCATCCCGCTTTACGCGACCGTATGGAAATCATTGATTTAAGCGGTTATTTGCGCGAGGAAAAATATGAAATCGCCAAGCGTCACCTGATTCCAAAGCAGTTGCAGGAGCATGGCTTGAAGTCGACGGAAATCACTTTTCCGAAGGATATTGTCATGCAAATCATTGACAATTACACCCGTGAGGCCGGCGTGCGCAATTTGGAACGTCGCATTGCTGATGTCATGCGCTATCGTGCCAAACAAGTGGTGACGGAAGACGAATTTGAAAAGAAAGTCAATGCCGAATTGTTAAACAAGGTGTTGGGTGTCCCGATGCATCGTGATGAAGACGAGGTGAAGCACAGCACGCCAGGCGTGGCAACGGGCTTGGCTTGGACGCAAGTCGGGGGTGAGATTCTTTCCATCGAAGTCAGCTTGAGCCGTGGCATGGGACATCTTTCCTTGACCGGCAATCTGGGCGATGTGATGAAGGAATCGGCTACCATTGCTTACGAGTTCATCAAGTCGCACGCTTCGCAGCTCGACATTTCGCCTGATGTTTTCGACAGTTGGAATGTCCATGTCCATATCCCTGAAGGCGCAACGCCAAAGGACGGCCCGTCGGCAGGCATCACCATGCTGACGGCCTTGACTTCAGCCTTTACGCAGCGCAAGGTGAAAGGTCAGCTGGCCATGACGGGCGAAATCACACTGAGAGGCAAGGTTTTGCCTGTTGGCGGCATCAAGGAAAAGATGCTGGCGGCCAAACGCAATGGTGTCACCGATTTGATTGTTTGCGTCGACAACAAGCGTGACATTCTCGATATCAAGGAAGACTATGTGAGCGGCCTGAATTTCCATTATGTGGAAAGCATGATGGAAGTGCTCGACCTCGCCCTCGAAAAGGAACAGGACAAGAACGACCTCGACTATAACAAGTACCTGACCAACCTCCATGCTGAGGTGATTGGATTTAAGGTGAAGTGATTGCTGGTGAACACGGATAGCACGGATTTACACGGAAATAATATCCGTCTTATTGATTGAAAATCTGCGGCTGCCTGTATTGGGATGGTTTTCCTGTCCCAACGAAAAAAATCATAAACAATCCTGATGCTGAATTTGTAAACCATCGAATTGCCGTCTATTTGCTGACTTGCACTAATCGTGTGCAAATTCCATGGGTTGTGGCAATGCGAATCAGGTAAAGTCCGAAACCGAATTGCGATAAGTCGAGTTGCGTTTCATTGCCAGTCGTCTTGTTTTCGTAGATGGTTTGTCCTAACGCATTCATTACGGCAATGTGTTTCAGACCGTTAGCCTTGATGGTAATGCTGCCTGAACTTGGATTCGGATAGACCTTAGCATCAATTTCATCAGATGTTTCTGATATTTGGGCTACGTCTTCCAGGAAAGGAAGTGTCACGAAGTCGATCCAAACACAGTCTTCGCCAGACGATTGGATCATATCCTTGGCATACGACCATTTGTAGGTGTGAGGGCCGGCCAATACAGGAAAAGAAGCGCGTCGCCAGTCTTTAATGCCCGACCATGTGCCCTTTTCTTCGTCGTCAATATAGAAATGCAACTGATCGCAGTCTTCTTCGCTCGAGGTCTTGTGATAAAAAGAAATGCTGTCGTCGGCAACGGCTTCGTGGTTGAAAATCAAGTCGGTGTGGCGTTGGCCTGGAATGGCAGCCGATTTCATGCAGTAGTTGCCTTCGTATGGATTATCGGTGCAGATTGTCCACGGGAAAGTTGCGTCGTTGGTCCAGCCTTCGCTTAAAGTGCCGCTTTCAAAGCTCTCGATGATGAGGGCGATGCGCAGAATGAATTCTTTTTCCGCTTGGTATTCGCCTGAGGTCACTTTGAGGTTGACGGGACAGAGGAAACAGTCGGGCGTGTTTGCGCTGATGCTGATGTCGAAGACGGCTTCTTCATTTTCGTTGATGCCGACCGATTCAAAGACATTCGCGCCTGTAGTGATGGCGACGTGGCTGTCAGGCGAAGTGAGGGCGACTGTGGTTTGTGCAGCATCAGAATGGCCTTTGTTGAGGAAAGTGAAGGTCAGGCGTGCGGTTTCGCCGGCATCCAAACGCCCGTTGCCATTGCCTTGCAATTCGGTGATGGTCATGCCGCCGATGCTGAAGACGGGAGCATAGGCTTTTTCGTGGAATTTGGTCGTGTATGTGTTGCTGCCGTTAGTTACATTGATTTGGAAGGTGTTTTCCGTCTTGTCTGGAACATTGTTTGCGACTTTCACGGTGAAGGCGTTGCTGATGGTCAGGGTCTGGTTTGGAGCGATGCTGCCAAATTGCGCCGTGCTGTTAGTGATATTGATATAAGGTGCGTCGCTTGTCAGATTGGCGTTGAAGGCATTCATGGTCTCGTTGCCAATGTTTTTCAGCGTGATGTCGTAAGTGGCGGTTTCGTCGAAATCGAGTTGACTGTTGCCGTTGGCATCGTGGAGCGTCTTGGCTTCGTAAACGATATAAGGGCCGCCTGCCGTCACCACTTTGATAGGTTCTTCGAAACGGAGGTAATTCTGTCCGGTGCAGACCAAGCGCAATTCAGAAGATGCCGCTTGCGGTGCAATGTTGAGATGCAAGGCGTTTCCATTGCTTTGCCCGATGGCAAGAATTTCCCATTCGCCATCGGTGTTTTCCTTGACTACGCTGACGAAACATCCGGCAGGTGCAGTGATGTCGATGCTGCTTGTGTTGTTGAAGATCACTTGCGGATAAGTGACGGTCATTTCCTGAGGCACTTCATTGTTGAGGCGCAGGAAAGCATCGCAATGAGCGGTGAACATTTGATAGGTGATGTCCTTGTAATAGGGTATGGAAGGCCAGGAACTCTGATAGAGGAAGTGCTTTCCAGCCACGCTGCCGAAAGCTGGAAGCCAGTTGCCGCTGTAGTTGGCGTACGGACCGTAGGTGGGCATAAAGTCAGGGTCGAAGAGGTCGAAGGCCCCCCAAACGTAGCAGTCGTTCACGTAGGAGAAGGACACTTGGGTGGGACAAAGAACGCCGATGGCTCCGGCAAGCTCTCCGTTGTAAGTATGGCGCATGAAAGCCTCGGCGAAACAGCGCGATTCGTGATTGAATCTTCCCGTGAGGCAATTGATGGAGAATACGAAAGGTAATTTGCCCACGTTGGTCAATCCATCGATGTAAGGAATGCGGAAAGCAGGTTCGCCCCAACCTTCTTCGGTGCCGTGGTCGCGGTGCTGCACGATGAAGGCACCCGCGTTGATGGCTGCTGCTATTTGCTCGGGCTCGCCATCGTTCCATCCTCCCAATTCGGCGGGACTGGCAGGAATGTATCCTGTCCCGTTCGGGCCGAAATAGTTGACGACATCGGCGGTGTTTTCAGCTGTCGACCATTGGTCGTTCGGCAAACCTTGATAAATGGCGTTGATACGGATGGTCTCCTTGCCTTTTTTGCGGAAATAGCCGCCTATGACTTCCGAACAGAGCTGGAACCAGCGTGCAGTTTGCCATCCCAAAGCCGTTACGGGATTGTGGTAGAAACTTTCATCCATGCAAGGATTCGTCTCATATTCAATCTGTTTGCCGACTAATACGGGCAGTTCGTCGGCGTTGGCTGCAACCAAACGCGAGAAGACCATATCAGGCAACAAATCGCCATTAACATCGGCGTATGGGTTGTCGGAAATACAGGTGATTTGTTCGGGGTGGCTGACGGTTTCTGCCGGAATGCCTTGCGCCATGTCGGTGTTGTGGTCGGCCATGAGGCAAACGGCTACAGGTGCAATTTCCCAGTTGTTGTATGCGTTGTGGAACCATGCTTCAAGCTGCTGGACGGAACTGACGCCCATTTCGTCCAAACGGTAGACTTCGGTGACGATGCCTTGCTTGGTGCGCAATTCCTTGAGCTGATTGGCAAATGGAGCCCATGCGTTGTTGTTTGGCGTGACAATGAGATATTCGGCACCTTCCGCGCCATCGCGAAGCCATTGTTCCATGCGGGCGGAATAATCGATGACGGGCAGCTGGTCGTAGTTCATCAGTTGCGAGGCAAGAATGTTGTCCCAATAGGGTGAACGCAGGCGGTAGTCGCCAAATTCGCCGTTGCCGCCTTCAAACTGTAGGTCTAACTTGATGTTGAAATAAACCGTAAGTTCTTTTGCCACAGGATTGTATTGGAATGGGGTGATGGAAACCACCACGGCATCGACACCGCGCAACGAAGTCGTTTCTGAAATCACGAATGGATTTTCAGGATAGTTTGCGTTGGCGTTGTAGATTCTTTTGTCTTTCACATAGTTCATGTCGGGTTCTTCGCTTTCGGCCTGGATTGCCCTTGCTGGAGCGATATTCACGTTCTGAATCACTTCCTTTTCAAAGCTGACGACATTTAGCGTGGCTTTTGCGCCTTGCGGTATGGCGATGAAACGACTCTCGACAGGTAAGTTTGGACAGCCGGCATTGTTTGGCAGGAAAATGCCTTCCAGTGTAATTTCCGACATGTCTTCGCCTTTGTAATTCAAATGGTTGAATGAAAAACTGCCGACATTGTAATTGATTTCAATGTTGCCTCTGGTTTTCTTACCCAATGAAAAACCTTTGTCGCCTTTGGCGGGGTAGCTGAAAGTTTGTGCCGTTGCCGATGCTATTGAAAATACGGCAAAAATTATGGTTGTGATAATCAGTGTGCTGTGTTTCATCTCTTGGATTGTTTATGTTATAATTGATATAAATTCGATAGATGTTTTGCAAAAATAATAACTTATATATTACAACTTGATTTTTTTATGTGTTTTATTGAAAGTAATCAATTCCGATAAAATCGGCTTATGCTTTCCTGATGGCTGCGAATATGCATTCGTTTTCTCTTATCGTCTAAAAATGAGACCTGTAGGTCAAATAATATGCCTTTCTGAAAAACAGAATAAGCAGATGACCAGCGATCATCTGCTTATTTCCCTCTTTTGTGTTTTTTTCTAGTTATTTCAGTTTATCTCAGCACTGTAACTTGTTGCGTTCCAATGCCGTTGTCCGTGATGATGCGGATAGTGAACATGCCTGTGCCGAACTGCGAAAGGTTCAGTTGTGTTTCGTCGCCTTCAATTTCAGCATCGTAGACAAACTGACCAAGCGTGTTTGCAATGATGATGCGTTGCATGGCTCTGGCCTTGACTGTGACATTGCCATTGGTCGGGTTCGGGAAAATGGCGGCACCGATGGCGTTCTCTGCGACATCGGTTGAGTTCTTCACTTCGATGCTGATGGAAGAACCTTCCATTTCGCAACCGATATTTGGCGTGGTGCTCAGGACGACGTTACCCTTGAAGCCTTGTGCCCAGGTGATGTCGACACTCTTGCCGTCGTTGGCGGGAACCAGCGAACCGGCATCAGCAGGATTTATGGTCCAGATGGCAGGAACATCTTCTTCAAGCGTGTAAGTCGATGTTGGCGTGTAGTAAGCGTCAGGATTCAGGTCGCCG
>JAZQPN010000066.1:0-9933 GCA_045628585.1 Bacteroidales bacterium
CGACAACAAACGCTTACAGTCGACAACAAACGCTTGTTGTCGTTTTTCTTTTCACGGGATGTCGTTACTTTGCAGCGAGAAATGGGAAAAGAAAATGGATAAGCGAAACGACATAGAGAAATGTATTATTACGGAAGCAGAAAAAGAGGAATTCAGCAAAAGAATAATGGATTGGCTTTCGGATGAAAACCTTGAAAAAGCGAGAGGAAAGACGAGACGGGAAATATATAGTGATTTTGGAAATGTCTTGATGCCTATTGCATATATCCCGATTGACTATATCTCGTTGTTAGATGCTGAAATAGAAGATAATAGAGTATATTCGGGAATGGGCTATTTTATTGATCATGCTGTGAATCACCATCCGAATATTGCAAAAGAAAAATACAATAATATTCAAATTGTTCTTCGATTTCCTGATGAGATAAAATCGGTAAAAGACAATGGTAATGATTCAATTGTGTTTGTTAAGCAAATTGACCGTTATAATGCTGTTGTTTTGGAAGTTATAAAAGATAATGAGGATAGAATAGTGCTGCACAAATCTTTCTACGATCAAAAGAAAAAGCCGTATGCCCAAAAAGGAATACGGCTTTATGCCTCGTCTTCGGAGGGCGGCGTTTCCTCCATCATTCGTACTGAAAGACCAGCACACGGCAGCAGCCTTCCTGCTCTTGAAGACGATGCAAAATTAGATATTTTTTCTGAAATGCAATGAAAAACAAACAAAAATCCGGTGTTATGTCAAAAAGATATGGAAATAATAAAGAAAACATCTGGTCTGCTTCCGAATTGCAGAATGAGGAATCGGCTTCCAGTAATACTTCGCAATCTGCAACAAATGCCGATAAAGAGGCAGATTCAAACGGTACTGTACCCGATGTTTCTGACGGCAAAAATAAAAACAATTCTTAAATTACAATCGTTTTATGTTTGAAAAAAGATAATTTACTATTTTTGTAACCCTAAAAATTGAAAGCTATGTTAGAAAAAGGAATTTTGGCTCCGGATTTTGAAACCACCGACCAGTTTGGTAATAGAGTGAAACTGAGTGATTTCCGCGGAAAGAAAGTCGTGCTGTATTTCTATCCGAAGGATAACACCCCAGGCTGCACCCAAGAGGCATGCAACTTGCGCGACAACTATACGCTCTTGCAGTCGAGGGGCTATGTCGTGCTGGGCATCAGTCCCGATTCGGAGGCTTCGCACGGTAAATTCACGCAGAAGCAGAATCTGCCTTTCCAACTGCTCACCGATGCCGACAAGGAAATCATGAATGCCTACGGCGTTTGGCAACTCAAGAAAATGTGTGGCCGTGAATATATGGGCGTGGTGCGCACTACTTTTGTCATTGATGAAGATGGCAGGATAGAAGAAGTCATCGAAAAGGTGAAGGTCGCTGATCATGCTGCGCAAATTATTAAGTAAGTTGATGGTTGAATTGTTTGAAGTTTAATCGTTGATTTGTTTAGAGTTGAAAAGTTGAGAGTTGACAATTTGAAATAAAAACAGCTCCCTGAGCTTGTCGAAGGGGCGGTTCAAAGGGAGAAGGAAAAGTTTAGAATTTTTGAACAAATAAAAACTGAAAACTGAAAACCGATAACTGAAAACTGAAAACCGAATAATCTTTAAATCATTGAATGTTAAATCTTTAAATACAAATACGTTATGACAACTGAAAAATCACAAGACGAACTCGCTAAGTTAAAGCAGGAGAAGTTGAAGGCTTTGGAAGCCACCCTCGGTAACATTGAAAAGAATTTCGGAAAAGGCAGCATCATGCGCTTGGGCGCTGAGGCCGAAAAGATGGAAAGCATTTCCACAGGTTCGGTCGGCTTGGACTATGCCTTGGGCATTGGCGGTCTGCCGAAAGGAAGAATCATTGAGATCTTCGGACCTGAAAGTTCAGGTAAGACAACATTGGCCTTGCACGTCGTGGCCGAAGCGCAAAAGAAAGGCGGCATCGCTGCTTTCATTGACGCTGAACATGCTTTTGACCGTTTCTATGCCGCCAAATTGGGCGTTGATGTCGAAAACCTGCTCATTTCCCAGCCTGACTATGGTGAACAGGCTCTTGAAATCGCTGAAAACCTGATCCGTTCGGGCGCCATCGATGTCATCGTCGTCGACTCTGTCGCTGCCTTGACGCCAAAGAGTGAAATTGAAGGCGAAATGGGCGACAGCAAGATGGGCTTGCAAGCCCGTTTGATGTCGCAGGCCATGCGTAAACTCACGGCCACGATTAATAAGACTGGTTGCGTGTGCATTTTCATCAACCAGCTGCGTGAAAAGATTGGCGTCATGTTCGGCAATCCTGAAACGACCACGGGCGGTAATGCGCTGAAGTTCTACAGTTCTGTCCGTATCGACATCCGCAAGGTGAGTCAGATTAAGGACGGCGAAAACATTTTGGGTAGCCGCGTGAAGGTCAAGGTCGTGAAGAATAAGGTCGCGCCTCCGTTCCGCAAGGCGGAATTCGACATCCTTTATGGTGAAGGCATTTCGCGCACGGGCGAAATCGTTGACCTTGGCGTTGAAATGGGCATCATCAAGAAGAGCGGTTCATGGTTCAGTTACGGCGACTCGAAATTGGCGCAAGGCCGCGATGCCGTGAAGAGACTCATCGAAGACAATCCGGAATTGGCAGATGAACTCACGGCTAAGATTTTCGAAGCCTTGGAAAACAGCGAACAATAATGAATTTTTCAAACGGATAGAGATGCTGAAAAGCGTCTCTATCCGTGATTTATAACACTGAATATGAAGAAGATATTTATCCTTTTTGGCATTTGCCTGGCGTTTGCCGCATGTAACGAAAAACCGAAAGAAACGGTTGAACAGCCAACTGATGTGGAAACTGTCGCTCCTGGCAGTCCGATTGCCATTTACACTGATTCCATCGCACAGGACAGCCTTCGTGCTGATTTGTATTTGAATCGTGCCCGTGCGTATATGGCTGAAGAACAAGTCGGTGCGGCCATGATGGATGTCAACAAGGCCATTTCTTTGGATCCTAATAATGTTGATTCGTATCTGATGCTGGCCGACATTTATTATATGTTGGGCGATGAAACCAATATCAATACGACTTTGAACCGCGCTGCCGAAACCGACCCGTTTGATTCCCGTCCTTTGGTGAAATTGGGCGAACTGAATCTCTTGCAGCAAAACTATAATCTTGCCGCCGCTTACATCGACAAGGCTTTGAAAACCAATTCCTACAACCCCAAGGCTTATTTCGTAAAGGGTATGTATTTCATTATTGCTGAGCAAGATACGGTCAATGCTTTGAAGAATTTCCAGTATGCCTACGAACAGGATGCTACTTTCTACGACCCGGCAGAACAGATTTGCAGAATCTATGCCGTGCAGCAGCCGCCTTTTGCCATGGATTATATCAGAAACGTGCAAAAGAAATTCCCAGATCGTGCCAATGCACGTTATGAACTGGCCATGTATCTTCAAGGTCATGGCGAACCGGAAGAAGCGCTTTTGCATTACGACACCTTGCTTATGGGCCAGCCTGATAATTATATGGTTGTCTTTAACGAAGGCTATGTGAATTTTGTCTATCTCCATGAGAATGAGAAGGCTTTGGAATATTTCAACCGTGCCTTGGAACTGAATCCTGACTATCTGGATGCCCTGTTCAACAAGGGCCGTGTCCTTGAGCAGATGGGTAAATATTCCGATGCCACCAACATTTATAAAGAGGTGTTGAACCGCCAGAAAAATTACGAATTGGCCATCCAAGCCCTTAACCGCATTCAGAATCAGGCAGAAGAATAAATACGATGCTCCAGATATATTGCAAAAACACACAGACGGCAAAAGAGTTTCAGGAAGGCACGACATTGTTGGAAATGTTGCCTGAATTTCAGTTTGATAGACCTTTCCCGATAGTCTCGGCTAAGGTGAATAACGTTTCCCAAGGGTTGAAATTCCGCGTTTTTAACAGCCGTGACGTGGAATTTTTGGATGTCCGTGAACACAGTGCCATGCTGGTTTATTGCCGTTCCTTGTGCTTCCTGCTTTACAAGGCTTCGCAGGATCTTTTCCCCGGGAGCAAACTGAATATGGAGCATCCCATTGCTAATGGCTTTTACGGAAAGATTATCAAGGCGGATGGAAATTTGCTGAGTGAAACTGAAATTGATGCTTTGCGTGATGAGATGCAAAGGCTTGTCAATGAGAACGTTCAGTTCCATCGTCACGAAGCTCGGACCGAAGATGCCATTCGGATTTTCAACGATTTGGGCCAAAACGACAAGGTGAAACTTCTGGAAACTTGCGGTCAGGTGTATTGGGATTACTACACTTTGGACGATGTCACCGATTATTATTATGGCCGTTTGCTGCCTTCGACGGGTTTCTTAACCGTTTGGGGCTTAGAATCTTATCGCGACGGACTGCTTCTGCGTGTGCCCGATGGCAACAATCCGAATCAACTGGCCGAATTGCGCGAACAGCCCAAGACTTTTGATGTGTTTTCCGAAAGCCTGAAATGGAACGATTTTATGGGTTTGAGCAATGTCGGCGATGTCAATCAGGCTTGCCAAAACGGAAAAGCGAGTGAATTGATTCAGGTGGCTGAGGCTTTGCAGGAAAAGAAAATCGTACAGATTGCCGAGGAAATCGACCGCCGTTATCATAGCGAAAAACCGGTTCGCGTGGTGCTGATTACGGGTCCGAGTAGCAGCGGAAAGACCACTTTCTGCCGACGCCTGAGCATCCAGCTCAAGGCTTGCGGCTTGAATCCTATTTCGTTTTCGACCGATGACTATTTTGTGAATCGTGTCGATACGCCGAAATTTCCAGATGGCACGTACGATTTTGATAATTTCGAGACTGTCGATTACCGTCTTTTGGAACGCGACCTTTTGTCTATGCTGAACGGGGAAGAGGTCTCGGTGCCGGAATACAATTTTGTGACGGGTGTGCGCGAATACAACGGCAAGACTTTAAGCCTGAAACCAGGCTCGGTTCTGCTTTTGGAAGGCATCCATGCCTTGAATCCGCGTTTGACGGAGAAGGTGCCGGAAATCAACAAGTTCCGCATATTCATTTCGACCTTGACTTGCACTGCCCTTGACGACCATAACTGGATTCCGACCGATGATAACCGTCTGTTGCGCCGCATTGTGCGTGACTATAACAAAGGTGCATTCACGGCACGTCAGACCATCAGCCAATGGCCGAGTGTGTGTGCCGCTGAGGAAAAATGGATTAATCCTTTCCAGGAAAACGCTGATGTGATGTTCAATTCGGCCTATCTTTTGGAGTTTGCCGTGATGCGCAACCATGCCGAACCGATTTTGGCGAGCGTTCCGAAAAACTGCCCGGAATATACTGAAGCACACCGACTGTTGCGTTTCATCCATTATTTCACGCCGGTTCCTGACAAGGAAATTCCTGCCACTTCCATGATTAGGCAGTTTATTGGCGGAAGTAGTTTTAAGGATTAGTAGTTTTCCAACTTTTCACCCAGGATTCAACCGCATTGCGTTTTTCCGTTGGGTTATGAATTTGCTAAACGCATTTTTCCGTCAATGTTGAAAATCTTACCCTTAGCTATCAGATAATCAACAGTTTCGTTCAGGGCTTGATCGACTTTTGCACCTCGGCGGGTGTAACCGAGTTTCTTAGCCACAATTAGGGTAAGGGCATCTTTACCGATGGAAACTTGTTCCGATATGGTTTCCATAATGGCGTTTGCGATTTCAGTCGGAGGCATTTCCGTAATGTCGCGCCCGTTGTTTTGTCGGTAACCTGAGAAATTCCTTGATGCTTCAACGTTATTCCAGACAACGATTGTTGAACCTATCTTCTCAAAAATCAATTTGCTTTTGACGATATCGTTGACTTTGGCCTGCATTGAAGGCGTTACCCTTGGCATATCGCGGAGCGCGCAGATCCTCTTGCAGAGATAGTTGAGTGTCATCGGCTGTTCGCATTGCAGGATGGCTTTGGCAAGTTGTGCGTTATCCATTGCCGAGACGAGAGCGTTGCCGACAAATTCGTTATATGTTGACACATTGCTTTTTGTCTCTTCCACAACCTCTTGCGAGATGTCGAAAACCGCTTTCCTGATAGGTTCTTCCTTGGGCTCCGGCTTTTCCTTGATGAATTTTTCGATGCGCGAAATGACTCTTTCGGGATTAGTGATCCAGTCGACACTCCAAATGCGCATGATTCTCCAATTCAAGCCTTTAAGCACTGAAGGCTGAACGATTTCGCGGTCGCGCGTGGTCTGGGTGTTGTGATAGTTTTCGCCATCTAAAAGCAAGCCACAGGAATAGTTTCCTGAAGTTTCATCATCGCAAATTGCCACGTCAACCTTGAAGTTGGAGCGTCCGATATTGGTATGGGCGACATAGCCTTTTTTGCGTAATGTTTCGGCAATCTGTTCGGCGAAAACGGTGTCTTTCGATTCCAGACTTGTGTTTGTCGATTGTATAAGAATCTGTTTTTCTGCGTATTCCAAGAAATGCTTCAAGCCTTCGACACCTTTTGCCTTGGAACGGCGCAAGTCGATTTGGGAAGATTTCAGGGTGGAGAACACCATCATTTCCTTTCGGGCGCGGCTGACAGCCACGTTCAGGCGACGTTCGCCACCTTCATTGTTGAGCGGACCGAAATTCATTGAGACGTTTCCGTCCTTGTCGGGGCCATAGCCGATGGAGAAGAGGATGATGTCGCGCTCGTCGCCTTGTACGTTTTCCAGATTCTTCACGAAAATCGGTTCGTAAAGTTCATCGGCTGCCATGCGCAAGTTCAGTTTGGTTTCAAGCATCTCCATAAGCAAGTCTTCGATAAGGTTTTGCTGCACGACGCTGAATGCGATGACACCGATGCTGTTGGCGGCATGGTCGGGCATTTCAAGCCGTCTGGCGATTTCCTTCACGATGGCCTCGGCTTCTTTCTTGTTGGATCTTTGGCCGCCCTTGTCGTAAACGCCGTCGACGTGAACGTATTTCACTTTTGTGGTTTGGTCGTCGGTTGAAGGGAAGGTGATGAGTTCACCGCCATAATATTCATTGTTCGAGAAGGCAATCAGCGATTCGTGTCTCGAACGGTAGTGCCAATTCAGTTGCAGCGATGGGATGCCCAGCGTGCTGCAGTCTTCAAGAATGCTTTCCATGTCGTCGATGCTTGCTTCGTCTTCGCTGACGCTGGTCGAAACGAAGAAACTGGTTGGCGGCATCTGTTTCGGGTCGCCCACAACGATGACTGACTTACCTCTTGCGATGGCGCCAACGGCTTCGCTTGTAGGCATTTGCGAGGCTTCGTCGAAGATGACGTAGTCGAATTTCTCTTGCGATAAATCAAGGAATTGGGCTACTGACATCGGGCTCATCAACATGCAAGGGCAGAGGCGGGGCAGAAGGGTAGGAATCTGGTCCATCAGGTCGCGCAACGATAGGCCGCGGCCGCCGTTGGATATGTTTCTGTTGAGCAGACCAATCTCGCTGCTGTTGTCAACATTCTTTGTGATGTGAGGAATCTGTGAGGCAAGTCGTGCGTAAAGTTCCTTTTGACTGAGCATCTGGAAATCTTCGGTGAGTTTCTGGTATCGCGTCACGGTTTCGTCAAAAATCGAGCCTTCGAAAGTCCTGAGCAAAGGCGACTGCGCAATTTTTTCGTTGGCAAGACCCTTGAACATTGCCTTGAAGAATGAGTCGCGCAAGGTTCCTGCCGGAATTTCGGTTTCTTCGATTTTCCTTGCTACGACGGCGAGTCCGGCATCTTTCAGTTCGCGTTTGTAGGCGCACCATTGGTACCAGTCGCGGGCTTGGTTGGTGTGCTTCGACCAGTTATCAAGTCGCGCAATGCAATTGCTTATTACTTTCTGCGAAGGGAGCGTGTCTTCAGTCGTCTTGATTTCAAAATATTTGGCAATGGCCTCGTTGATTTTGTTGATTTCAGAATGTAAGGCGTTGTAATCCAAAAGTTTTGATAAGAACGAATCTACTTCTTGTTCAACAATCAGAGTATTGAAATTGCGCAGTTTCTTGATGAAGTTTTTCTTGCCGAAGAAACGTGGAATGAACCATTTCGCCTTGATGGAGCGCCATTCCTGATGCAAGGCATCGATGTCTTCGTTGAAAATGGCTTCGCTGCAATCGCGGGTGATTTCATTCTTTTTTGTCAGTGCCGTGGATAGTTTTTCCTTGTCTTCAATGCCTAATTGAATCGTTTCGGCGGCTTGTTTCAGTTCTGCGGTCAATTGTGCAACGTCGGCAAGGTCTGATTCATTGATTTCGAGTCCGTTAAGCGGATGCTTGCAAGGTTGGCCAACCAAATTGACGACTGAATTATATCTGTCGTGCAAAAGATGGTTGTAGTTCTCAATCTCCTTGATGTTGAATTTTTTCTTCAGTTCCTTGTCGTTGGTGTCGAAGTCAAGTGCTGCAGCGTCAATGGATCCGTAACGGACAATGCAATCGTAGAGCGACAGGCCGTCGGCACCTTTTGCGTCGTGCAACGCCTCCATGTAGGCAATCAGCTTCATCCTTTGCTCGTAAAGCTGTTCGGCGGTGCGCGCATATTCTTCAGGCTTGACGATATGCGTTACGCTGAGTGCCTTCTTGAGTTGGTCGAGGACGTGGCGTTTGGTGATCTTGTTGGAGTGCATCTCCAGGCAGAATGGCGCCAAACCGATTTTTTCGAGACGGTTCTCAACCACGCTTAAAGCGGCCATTTTTTCAGCGACAAACAAGACCCGTTTTCCTTTAAACAAAGCATTGGAAATCAGATTGGTGATGGTTTGCGACTTGCCTGTTCCCGGAGGACCGTACAAAATGAAGGAATGACCACGTCCGGCTTCAATAACAGCGGCCATTTGCGATGAATCGACGGAAACAGGCAGCGACAGACTGTCGGGTTTGTCTGTCTTGTCGGCATCCTTCAAGTCGGAAACGATGGCTTCCGGAGTGAATTCAAGTTTCTGATTTACAAGACTTCTGACGATGTCGTTTCCCAGCAATTCCTTCCGGTGATTGTGAATGTCGTTCCACATCAGGAACTTGCTGAATGAGAAAATGCCAAGGATAGATTCCTCTTCAACGTCCCAGCGTTTCTTGTTTTTCAGCGCATCTCTGATGAGGGCGAAAAGCATTGGAACGTCGATGCCGTGCTCGTCTTTGGGCAAAGAATCTAATCCGGGAATGTTGATTTCGAAATTCTGGCGAAGGAACTCAATCAGCGTGATGTTCAGGACTACATCTTCGTCCCTTTTTCTAATGAAATAATTTCCTTTTTTGTAAACTATATCGACAGGCAACATCAAGATTGGGGCGTAACGAGGAGTTTCGCTGAGTTCGGTCTCGAACCATCTCAATGTTCCGATGGCAAGATAAAGGGCGTTGGCACCAGTCTCCTCAATGACGTTTCGCGAGGCGCGGTAAATGTGTTTGAGTATGTTACGCGTCTCTGATTCAGTGTGGTATGAATGAAGCGTGTGATGCTCGATATCGTTTAGAATGAGTTCGTGCAACTCGGGCAGCAGCTTCGAACGAATTAGCCTTTCTTCGGTCGGAAACTTAATGTCCACATTGGGTTTTGGCATGATGACATACTCTTTGCCATCGTGCAGATAATCCTCGATGAGATTCACGTCGAACGAAATGAACTGAATGGCTCTTTGACGGAGATACAGATTCAACATGGAGTTGCGCAGCGAAAAATCAAGGAGTTTCCTTTCCCAAATGTCCATTTTGGTGAGTTCGCGCTTGCTTTCGATGATTTTGCTGAGGTCGTAGCGCGAATGTTCTTTCACATCGAGAACGCACTCATCGTGCTGAACGCCGTTGGTGTCAATCTCCCAGGTGCCATCGTTTTGGGCTCTTAGTGGGAGGGGAAGAATACGTTCAAGGCGGCAACGTCGGATGTCGATAAAAAGCTCAAACTTGCTGAGGTCGGCCAGATTTGTTT
>JAZQPN010000067.1:0-10624 GCA_045628585.1 Bacteroidales bacterium
GTTATCGGTGGCATAACAACGGTAACAGCAGAAAAGTTCATAAGGATTTCCCAAATTCCAGCCTATGCTCGCACTTTTCCGTCATCGGCTGCAAGTCGACCTTTGCGAAGTCTCGCCCGGCGATGGCGACTGGGACGGCAATGTCGGCGCCCGCGTCTTGTTCCACCTTTGCGGCGTGGCAGCGAAATGATGAATAATTGATTCTTTTTCAGCAGCTGGCTGGGTTATTGGCTGTTAGCTTTTAGCCATTAGCCGGCTGCTGAAAAAGTTGGTGGGATTTCTACAAAATTCAAATGGCAATTTGTTTCTAATCTTCTGTTTTTGTTGAAATTGCAATAATTTCTGCAAAATCTACAAAAATTTGAGAAAATTGTTTAATTTTGCAATAGAGATTTAAAATATAACATTGAATGATTTCCATATAGTATAACTTATAATTATTAGTAGTATGATGAATTTCAAAAACAAGGCTTTTACATTTAATCTTAATGATTGGGAAGATGAAAATGAAATCACATTTAGCATTAAACAATTGGTTGATTGGGAGTTTAATGGAATAAACAATCCACATTTCGTGTGTTCATATAGCAATGAAGAAAAGGTCGCTCTGATTGATGCCTTGATAAACGACTTGAACGAATACAAAGATGAAATCGTAAAATAATCCAAGTATTATAATGAGCAACTCCAACAATTGCTTTTTGAGAGAATGTGAGCGCAACTTATTCAAGTATGAGTGGCAACCTAGTTTGCCAGAGCTGAAAGAACGATTTGTGAGAGATGGAGTTGTAAATCCAGAAATTTGGAAAAGCGATTTGCCTGCCAGGATAGTGGTCGTACTAAAAGATCCCAATGGGTATGTGTATTGGGAAACAAAAGAATGGTTAGAAAAGGAAGACTTTCACAAAGAAAAGAATCACTGGAAAACCTGGCGTCTATTAGCGAAATGCATATATGTACTCCATCATTACAAAAAACAAGGTTTAATTAAGGAATATAAGGATGTGCAACATGCTGTTAGTTCGCCAATAGCTCAACACCATCAGTGTCAGAAAATAGTCCTTGTAAATCTTAAGAAGCAAGAAGGTTCTTCCCATATCAGCGATGAAAAGCTTTCAGAGTATTTCGAGAAATACAACAAGGAATACTTTTTAAAGCAAATAAAACTCTATGATAACATAGATTACATATTATGTGGTGGAGACATAGTATTTGACATCATTACAAGAAACAAGGCCGAGATTTTGAATGAAATCTATGGAAAAGAAGTGACAGTGTTCGCATCACCGAAATGTGCAGTTGTAAAAGATGGTCCAATAATTCTTGGTTGTGACCATCCGGCAATTAGATATTCGCACGAAGAGTATTACAATAGATTAGTGAGAACGCTCTTGTTTGCGGAACAATACAAACAATCAATAAGTAAGTAACAATTTATTCCTCCATATCTGACTGGTTAGGGTTGATGGTAGAATAAGTTTTGTTGTATTTTTTGTTTTTTTTCTGAAACAAAAAAACCTCCTCATTTCAATATTTATTGTATTTTTGCAAATCAGATACAATTATATCTTTAATAGTTGATTTTCGCCTATAACAAATACAATAATATGCCTATATTATACGATTTCGACATGGATTCAGCCGCCGACCTTGCAAAAGGATTGGCACAGCGCACCCAGCAACGCCGTCTGGAAAAAGGTCTTTCGCGCGACGCCCTTTCGATGATGAGCGGCGTCCCTACGCCAACCATTGCAAAATTCGAGCAGCAAGGCACCATTTCCCTGGTCTCGTTTTTGGCCCTCGCCAAAGCCTTGGGCTATGCCGACGAAATCAGGCAACTCATGGCAAAACCGAAATTCGACACCATGGAAGAACTCGACGTCATCAACAGAAACAAGAACAGAAAACGCGGCAGAAATGAATTCGATAAATAAACTGACAGTAAAATATCACGGAAAAACCGTTGGTGAGCTTTCACTTTTGCCCGACAATTCTTTGTGTGCGTTCCAATATGACCGGCAATGGCTGTCGGAAGGCTTTTCCATTTCGCCATTGGATTTGCCGTTGAAAAGCGGACAATTCCTTGCAAAGCCAGAACCATTTTGGGGAAATTTCGGCATTTTTGAAGACAGCCTTCCCGATGGATACGGTCGTTATCTACTTAACCGAACACTTAAAAAGAAAGGTATTGACGAGCTAAAACTCAATCCTTTAGAACGTCTCAGCATCATTGGCTCAATGGGAATGGGTGCCTTATGCTACGAGCCTGTCAATTCGATAAGCAACAGCTTTCCTCTTCCCGATTTCGACGATTTGCAACAAATGGCTTTGGATGTGTTGTCGGAAAAAGATGACAGTTCTGCCGACCTGCTTTATTTCAACAGCGGCAATTCGGGCGGTTGCAGACCCAAATGCCTTTATCACGACGAAGAAGGCAGCTGGATTGTCAAATTCAGGCATACTTACGACCCGAAAGATATGGGGAAAATGGAATTTGAATTCAATCGTAAAGCCCAACGTTGCGGTGTTGAAGTTCCTGATTTCAAGCTGATTGACGGAAAATATTTTGCTTCAAAACGTTTCGATTTGGAAAATGGCGAAAGGCTTCACGTTGCCACGGCGGGAGCTTTGCTCAACGAATCCATTTTTACGCCAAAACTGGATTACAAAGTGTTGTTGCACCTGACGGGTTATCTTACCCAAGACCCGAAACAAGTCGAGAAAATGTTCAGGCTCATGGCCTTTAACGTGTTTGCTGACAACAAAGACGACCATGCCAAAAACTTCAGTTTCATTTGCCGCGAAGGGAAATGGACGCTAGCCCCGGCCTACGATTTGACCTTTAGTCCTGATGGCTACCACGGGCAACACGCCACTTCGGTCAACTACAACGGAAATCCTACAATTGAAGACATGCTTGCAGTTGGCGAAAGCATCCGCATCAAGCGTCAGCGTGGTCTGGAAATCATCGAAGAAGTGAAAAACGGTCTTCACATTCCCTAAGCAAATTGTTTGAACTATAGATTATTTCACTACCTTTGCAGCGATTTATTTTACCTTTACATAAATGGCTTTAAATAATCTTTTTACCAAGGGAAACCGCGAAAAGCACTTTTTCCCGACTTACATCAAACAGGCTGAAACTGCGCAAGTTGCAGCCAAGTATTTGCAGGAACTTATCAAGTCGGAAGACGCTGAGGAACGCAAACTCCTTACCCGTATGGTCAAGAAACAGGAGACCACCGGCGATGAATTGTTGCGCGATTTTTATGTCGAACTCAACGAGGCTTTCGTGACGCCTTTCGACCGCGAAGACATGAACGCATTGGCGATGGCTCTTGACAAATTCCTCGACTTCATCAACTATTCGGCCAAGACCATCCTGATGTATAATCCCAAGAAGATTGACAAACACATCAAGGAGATTATTGACAACATTCTGGAAGACGCCAACCTCATCATCGAGATTTTCAATAATTTGGAAGACATCAACAAGAATCAGGCTAAACTCACTGAGCTTTGTCAAAAAGTCTCGCACATTGAGCATGTCGTTGACGATATCTATGGGGAATACATCTCCTACTTGTTCAGCAACGAACAAGACGAAATCGAACTGCTGAAATACAAAGAGATATCCCAATCAGTGGAAGACACCACCGACCGTGCCAAAGATGTGGCCTCAACGGTGAAATGTTTGATCATAAAGCAATCGTGATGAATCTTCTTACTATAGCCATCATCTTATCCATCATTCTTGCCTTGGTGTTCACCTTCCTCAACGGCATGAACGATGCGGCGAATTCCATTTCAACCATCATCGCCACCAAAGTCATGACCCCGATTCAAGCCATCATTTGGGCATCGTTTTGGGAGTTTACGGCCTTCATTTTCATTCGATTAGTATTGAATCAGCAGTTTGCCGTGGGCAACACCATGGCCAATTTCGCCGACCAAAGTGTCATCAACCCGTATTTGATTTTGTCAGCCTTGATTGGGGCTGCCATTTGGGTGGCAGTTTGCACCAAGGCGGGTATGCCCATCTCCACTTCGCACGCCCTTATCGGCGGTATCATCGGGGCGGCTTGGTTTGTGAACGGTGCTGGTGTGCTTCATGCCAGACCCATCTTCATCACTTTGATTTTCATTATCTTATCGCCACTCATCGGATTGTTTTTGGGTTTTTTCCTCGAATGTCTGTTCCTAAAAATCTGCAAAAACAAGCAACGTAAGAAAGTCGAGAAGGTGTTCAAAGGATTGCAGCATTTTTCAACTGCCGCTTTCTGTATCGGCCATGGCTCGAACGATGCACCTAAGACCATGGGTATCATTGCCGTTCTGATGGCGAGCGTCTTCACCACGCCTGGCGTCAGTGAAGGAATGCAAGATTTCATCGGCATTTTCTACGACAGCAGCCAAGGCTTCCATATTCCTGACACTTTGGCCATTATTTGCTACATCATCATGTCGTTAGGCATCTTGATTGGTGGCAAGAATGTCATCAAGACAATGGGCGGCGGCTTGTCGAAAATCAATCCGATCAGAGGCTTCTCCGCCGAATTTGCGGGGGCTACCACTTTGATTGCCACCTCTTTCTTAGGCATCCCTGTCAGCACCACCCACACCATTACGGGCGGCGTGATTGGTGTAGGCCTGACCGATGGCATGAAATCAGTGAAATGGGTCACTGCCAAGCGCATTGTCCTTTCGTGGGTACTCACCATCCCTGTCCCGTTGGTCATCAGCGGTGTCCTTAACCTGTTGTTTAACCTTTGTTTCCCGCTTTAAGCCATGAGTCTCAATAGTTTCTTCCAATTTTTCGTTCCGAAAGAAAACAGGTTTTATCCTTTCTATACCCAGCAGGCCGAAGCCATCAACAGTGCCTCGAAGCTGCTTCACGAGATGGTGATTGTCACCGATTCAGACCGACTTGATGCGCTCCGCAAAGAAGTGAAAACCTTCGAGAAAGCTGGCGACGAGGTGCTGGAAGAGTTTTACACTCAACTGAATTCCAGCGTATTGACACCATTTGTACGCGAAGACATGCACGAGCTCGCCGAACTGATGGACAACTTCCTTGACCGCATTGACGACTGTGCCAACATCATCATCACGCGGCGTTTCCTTGAAACCGACGACTGGCTCACCACCATGTCTGAAAACATCATGTTCTCTGCCGAAAACCTGAACGTCATCATCAGTGACCTACAGTTCATTACTACCGGCAAAGGAAAGGAAATAGCTCGCTTGTGCAACGAAATCAAGACGATGGAACACGACTGCGACGAGCTTTATGGCAAATACATCAGCGAATTGTTCACTAAAAACTACAATCTGGTTGAAATCATCAAGCGGAAAGACTTGGTTCAAGTGTTGGAAAACACCATGAATTCAGCGAAATACATTTCTGACAAAATCAGAAGCATACACGCAAAACTATGTTAAACTAAAAAGCAATGAGACAAATCATTAACAGTCTTTTAGACACCGACCTTTATACCTTTAGCGTCTGTTACGCCTATTTGCAGAAATTCCCACGCGCCATCGGACAATACACTTTCGTCGACCGCAACAACACGGCCTACCCCGAAGGTTTTGCCGAGAAACTGAAGGAACAGTTCAAAATGTTTGAAGACCTTCGCATTACTGACGAAGAAGCGCATTTTATGAAGCAAAAATGCTACTATTTCCCATTGTGGTTCTTCACCTTTCTGAAAGGCTTTTCATTGAAATCAAATGAAGTTGAAGTAAGCCAGGACGACGAAGGCCATTTGCACATTACCGTCACAGGTCTGCTTTGGCGCACAGTATTTTGGGAGATGCCTATTCTGGCAACCGTTTCAGAACTCATGCACGAAACGAGAGGCGAATTTGAGACCTACGATGCCGAAAAAGAATACAAGAAATCCTACGACAAAGCCATTAGGCTCATTGGCAACGGAGTGAAATTCAGCGATTTCGGAACACGCCGCCGTTTCTCATTTGACCATCAGGAACGCGTCATCCAATCCTTCATTGAAGCACAAAAGCAATTCACCAAAAATTGCTTCGTAGGCACATCAAATGTATATTTGGCCATGAAATACAACCTCACGCCTATCGGCACCATGAGCCACCAATTTGTAGAGACTTGCTCTTTGTACGGTTACAACGAAGCCAACTACCTCGCCATGGACTATTGGCAGGACGTTTACGCCGGCAGCCTGGGTATTTTCCTTTACGACACCTACACCCGCAAGGCCTTCTTCCAGAACTTCACCCAACTTCACGCAAAACTGTTTGACGGTTTGCGCGTCGACAGCGGCGACAACGTTGAAGCCTTGGAAGAAATCATTTTGAAATACAAGGAATTGGGCGTCGACCCGGCGCAAAAATCCATCATTTTCAGCAATGGACTGAACGTTGATGATGCCATCCAGCTGCATGAAATCGTGGATGGCCGCATGGGCGACTCTTACGGCATCGGCACACACCTCACCTGCGATGTCGACAACGTGAAAGCCATGAACATCGTGGTGAAACTCACCGCCGCCAAGATTACCGAAAAACGTAACTGGAAGAAAGTCGTCAAACTCAGCGACGACCTCGGCAAATACACTGGCGATCCGGAGGAAATCGAGATTTGCAAGAAGACTTTGGAGATCGAATGATTGAACTTCAATTGTTTATAACAAAAAAGCCTCGCATCAGCGAGGCTTTTTTGTTACATTCTATCATTATTTCCTGAACTTCTTGAAAATCTTCGTCCGCAGCATGAACAAAGTCAATGCAATCCAGAAAACGACCAAAATTCCAAGGGTAATCCATGTAGCCGTCATGCTTTGCGGTGCATAACCCATGAGCAGCAGGACGGGGAAACCTAAAACTATGGCGGCCAAGGTCTGCAACACAAGGTTGTTAGCAGCCGGAGTCTCAAATTTCGGGTCGATTTCGCGCAAAAGAATCATGCCATTGCTTGCCGTGCCGGTCAGCATGCCGAACATCGAGAAGAAGCCTTCGTACTGATAGTCAGGATAAAGATGCTTGCAGATGAAAAGCACATACATAAAAGTGACAGCTGCACCCAAAGTACATATCAGGATGAAAGGCAAGAGGAACTTACCCAACTCTTCGAAGCTGATGGCTGCAGTGCCTGCCACAATCATAATGTCGAAGCAGAAGCCGCTGATACGGTTCAGCATATAGTTGTTAATGTATTCACGCCGAACGAGTTTAGCCTTTTTGAAACGGCCCAAGATCCATTTAAATCCAATGCCGAATAAGGTACCCAGGAGGAAATTGAAGCCCCAAAGCATTGGTTTCAGCGTATTGGTGCCGAAATTGCCCAAATCCATGCCCTGAATCCAGTTCGTGAACAGATAAACCAGCAAATACACAAACAGCACCATGCAAACCTGCACCGAAAGCTTGTCGATGGATTCTGCATCGGGAATTTCGTTTTTGCCTTCGTAGTCTTCGAGTTTGTTCCTCAACTCGTGATTCATTTTTCTGTTCGAAAGTTTCCCGCGGCGGCGGAGAATGTTCATATAAACGACACCGATGACACTGCCGACGATGAATCCGGTGGCAGCAATGGCCAGACCGAAGTCGGCTCCGGCAAATTCAATGCCCTGCTGGGAAGCCCATCCTGTAAATATCTTGCCGAAATTCAATGCCTGGCCTGGTCCTTGTCCGTAACCCATCGGAAGCAACAAGCCGCTGGCATAGAACAAGCGCTTGCCAAAATAGAAAAAAGGTATCGAAATCAAAAGGCCCACAATGCCTTGAATGACGTAGGTTGATGCCGTCAGAGCGCCCGTCTCAATCACTTTCATTGGCGATGACTTCGACTCTATCTTATTGTTTTTCAACGCCAACGCAACAAAACCAAGGCCCAATGCGTGATAGGTAATCACTTCCATCACGGGTTTGTTGACCAAATGGTTGCAACCAGGGAAAGCCTTGAAAACCAAAAGCAGCAAACCGCCGAGCAAGGCGGAAGGCAATAAGCTTTTTTTCAAAAACGGGACATTCGTCCTCAATGCGTTACCCACGAGCAAGGCCGTGGCCAAAATGCAAAACTGAATCAACCACTGCCAAGCTTCGGGGCGGTCGAATGTCGTTACTTGTGCTACTTCCAATATTGTCATATTCTTTCAAATTAGTTTGCAAACGTACTATTTATTTTGATACAATCAACAAAGTGCCTCATTTTTTGTTTTATTTTTGCGGCATGAAACGCAGCAAACAACTATTTTTCACCTTCATGAAGATTGGAGCCTTCACACTGGGAGGCGGTTATGCCATGCTTTCGATGGTGGAAAAAGCCGTCGTCGATCAGAAGAAATGGATAGCCAGCGATGAGTTTTGGGACATGATTGCCATCATTCAGTCGCTGCCTGGCGTGTTTGCCGTCAACACGGCACTTTATGTAGGTCAGAAAGTTGCGGGCCGTAAAGGTGCCTTCGCATCCATGCTGGGCGCCATACTTCCGTCCATCATCATCATTTTGCTTTTGGCAACGGTTTTCCGTGAATTTCGCGACAATCCCGTGGTGGAGCGCATCTTCAAAGGCATCCGCCCTTGCGTCGTCGCCTTGATTCTGGCTCCTTCCCTGCGCATGATTAAATCGGCAAAAGTGACCTGGAAGACAGCCATCATCCCGATTCTTGCCGTCTTCCTGATTTGGTGGTGCAAGATTTCGCCCGCCTATGTCATTCTCACCGCCATTGCCGGCAGCCTGATTTACGCCATCATCATCGAACGAAAAGCAAAGGAGGCCGGAAAATGATTTACCTGCAACTGCTTTGGGTGTTTATTAAAATAGGTGTCCTCGGTTTCGGTGGCGGCTATGCCATGCTTTCGCTCATTCAGCACGAAGTCGTGGAACATTATGCCTGGATGACGACGACCGAATTTGCCGACATGGTCGCCATTTCGCAAATGACCCCAGGTCCGATTTCAATCAATCTTGCCACATACGTCGGCTACACGACGGGCGGTTTAGGAGGCTCATTGTTAGCTTCTTTCGCCTTGTGCCTGCCATCCATCATCATGGTTTACATGATTATCAAGCTGTTTATGAACAAGAGAAACAGCAACTTGTTAGACAACACCCTCAAAGGCCTGAAACCCGCCGTGGCCGGACTCATTTTCGCCGCAGGCCTCTCCATGATGAACACACAAAATTTCATAGAGATCGGCCGTGGCCAAAACAATGTGAGCATCATTATCTGCGTGCTGGCTTTCGTGGCATCCTATTTTTTCAAGGCCAACCCCATCCTACTCATCGTCCTAAGCGGCGCAGTGGGTTTTTTCGTGTACTAATTCCTAAAATTTGTGTATTTTTGCCGCATTATGAAGAAAGACAACAATTATATCATCACCATAAAAAACAAACGAGCCGAATACGAATATTTCCTTATCGAAACGCTTTCTGCCGGACTCGTCCTGACCGGAACCGAGATAAAATCCATCAGGCAAGGTAAAGCAAACCTTTCCGACTCATACTGTTCATTTAAAGATAACGAACTGTTTGTCATTGGAATGCACATCTCCGAATACGCCTTGGGAACTTACAACAACCACGACCCGAAACGCGACCGCAAACTGCTCCTCACCCGCCGCGAACTGCGCAAAATGAAGAACAAGGTGCAGGAAAAAGGCTTCACCATCATTCCCGTCACCCTTTATATTAATGAAAAAGGCCTGGCAAAACTCGACATCGCCCTTGCTCGAGGCAAACACTTCTACGACAAGCGCGAATCGCTGAAAACCAAGGACTCGAAACGCGAACTGGAACGAATGGAAAGGTATTGAATTTTGGACATTTGGACTATGGGACATTTAGACTTTGGGACTTTTAGATTATTAGATTTTTTGACGGCCCTTTCTTGAGGCTGTCATTGACTCCGTCGAATGCTTTGCATTTCCCGCGCAGGCGGAAATCTCATTTTCCTTTGACAATATGACTTTTTGACAACTGATAACTGTAAACTGACAACCGATAACAAACAAACACCATGAAGAAAATCGTCTTTTTGACCGGAGCCGGCATCAGCGCCGAGAGCGGCATAAGCACATTCCGCGACAGCAACGGACTGTGGGAAAACTATAACGTGGAAGATGTGGCCAGCATTGAAGGCTGGGACCGCAATCCCGAACTGATGATACAATTCTATAATGCACGCCGCACCGAATTGGAAAAGGCTCAGCCCAACCAAGCACACATTTTGGCCGCAGAGTTGGAAAAGCATTTCAAAGTCACCGTGGTGACGCAAAACATTGATAATCTTCATGAACGCGCTGGTTCCACCAACATCATCCACCTTCATGGCGAACTGACCAAGGCCTGCAGCGACCGCGGCAAGCGTTGCGTGCAGGACATCGGTTATGCGCCCATAACTTACGGCACCCGCACCGAAGACGGCGGCATGATGCGCCCGTTCATCGTATGGTTTGGCGAAGCCGTCCCGTTGATGGAAGATGCCGTCAGCGAAGTGGAACAGGCCGACATCGTTGTCATTGTGGGCACATCGCTCAACGTCTACCCTGCCGCCGGATTGCTTTACTACGCGAAAAACAATGCTGACATCTACGTCATCGACCCAAAGGAAGTGCAGCCTATTTCACGCCGCGTCACTTTCAT
>JAZQPN010000068.1:0-10038 GCA_045628585.1 Bacteroidales bacterium
ATAATGCGCTGCCATTTTGTCGCGTAGTTTCGATGCCAGCATATTTGCTTCACTCGCCTTTGCTGAAACAATTTCCCTATACTCCTTCCCTTTTTCAGCCATTGCGAAATAGGGTTTGTAAAGACTATCTAAAGCCTTTTCTGCCTTGGCAATATAGGCTTGCTGTTCCGAAGTGAAGCCCTGCACCTGCTTCTCAACGACAATGGTCTGCGGATTTGCCAGAAGTTCCGTTATCGAATCCCTATAGGCATTGTTCCGCTCAACTTCAGCGGCATACAACTGGACAACACTATCCAGAACATGCTGTCGTTCATCCAAATAGGATAGCGTTTTGGCAATGTGATTTTCTCAAAAATGGACTTTCCAACCTGAAATTGTTTATTTTTGCACGAAATATCACATCATAATGAAACACATCAGACTTATTTTGGCTCTGGCCATCATTGCAGCCGTACAGCCGTTATTGGCTTGCACCAACTTTCTCATCACAAAAGGCGCTTCCGTCGACGGCTCAACTTTCATCAGCTATTGCGCTGATTCACATATCCGTTACGGAGAATTATACTACACGCCAGCCGCCGATTGGCCTGCCGGCAGTATGCGCGTATGCTACGACCGTGGCACCAACAAGCCACGCGGTTCCGTTGCGCAACCTGCTCATACTTATAAAGTTATAGGTTATCTAAATGAAAATCAGGTCGCTCTTGGCGAAACCACTTTCGGTGGCCGCGAAGAACTCATGGACCCGCGCGGCATCGTCGACTACGGCAGCCTGATGTTCATTGCCTTGGAACGCGCCACATCGGCACGTCACGCCATCCGCATCATGGCCGACCTTGTTGAAGAATACGGCTACGGCAGCGACGGCGAATCGTTTTCCATCAGCGATGCCAACGAAGTCTGGTACATGGAAATGATGCCTAAAGGCTACACCGAACAGATTACCAAAGAAGGCGACACCATCAATGCCGACCGCGGCGCCGTTTGGGTTGCCATCCGCATTCCTGACGGCTATGTTTCTGGTCATGCCAACGCTGCCCGTATCACCACCTTCACTCTGCGCAACGGCAAGACCAGCATCACCGACAAGGAATGGAAGAAACTCGACAATCCCGAAGTGGAAGTCATCTACAAACACGACATCATTGACGTGGCTCGCAAACACGGCTATTTCAGCGGCAAAGACCAGGATTTCGATTTCTCGGCAGCCTACGCTCCCGTCGACTTTTCGGCAGCACGCATCTGCGATTTGCGCGTTTGGGCCATGTTCAACGAAGTGTGCGACGAAATGGATCAATACTGGGACTATGCCACGGGCAAAGACCTCACCCATGGCCGCATGCCGCTGTACGTCAAACCAAACCGCAAAATCAGTCTCAGCGACATGATGGCTTTCCAACGCAATTACCTGCAAGGCACGCCCTTAGACAAAAGTCAGAATGTGGGTGCAGAACCTTTCGGTTCGCCTTACCGTTGGACACCGCTTTATTGGGAATATGAAGAAGGGAAATATTTCCACGAGCGCACCACCGTCACGCAACAGACCGGTTTTTCGTTTGTGGCGCAGTGCCGCAGCTGGTTGCCAAACGCCATAGGCGGCATCATCTGGTTTGGCGTCGACGACACCAACTCGACGGTCTACACGCCATTCTACTGCTCCATCAGCGAAGTGCCGGTTGAATACCGCCAAGGCAACGGCGACATGCTGACCTACAGCGACAATGCCGCTTTCTGGGTCTTCAACCGTCTGGCGCATTTCAAGTACCTGTTTTATAATCGCGTCATCGGCGACATTCAAGCCGTGCAAAATGCCTTGGAAAGCACCTATCAGGAACAGACAAATTATGCCGACAACGAGGCTTTGAACCTTTACACAGAAAATCCCGAAAAAGCCATCGCCTACCTTACCGATTTTTCAAACAAAGCCGGACGCAACACCGTCGCCCGTTGGAAAGAACTCGACAACTATCTATTGGTGAAGTATTTAGACAGCAACGTCAAGCAAGAAGAAAACGGCGAATTCAAGCGCAACGGCTACGGCTATCCTGCCCGTCCGCAGCAAGTCGGTTATCCCGACTCGTGGAAGAAAAGAGTTTCGGAAGAGACCGGAGAACAATTTGTCAGGCCGGAATAATAACATAAACTTTTCAAATACATTATGGCACAAAAAAGTGCCAATAGCAATTGGCTCCTAGCAACTGGCTCATTGGTTCATCAAACAAAGAACATTCTTTTATCGATGAATAAATGAACCAATGGCTAAAGGCTAAAAGCCAAAAGCCATTTTGTTCCGTCAAGTATACTGTTTCCTAACATTATTCCGTCATAAATGCCTGAATCTCCCTTTCACGCATTGAACGGAATTCGTATTCGCCGACGACCTCGCCATCTTCCAAAAGAAGAATGACAGGGAAAACGCCATTGGTGATTTTCAGCAAGTTGACGACATCTTCACAGATTACGTCTTGGTATGTTTGCGATTGCGAAAGCTCATAAAAACGCGACTTGCCTTCTTCGGAACCCATGAAAACGTAACAAATGTTTTCGGCAGGAAAACCGTAAAACTGTTGCATCAACGAGAGTTTGTGCGCCGACATCTGGCAATAATCGCAAGCCGTGGAAAAAAAGCAGACTACTTTTTTACCTTCATTCAAATTCAATTCATCCAAAGGCGGTTGCTGCAAGGCTTCATCGAAAAGTTCGACATTCAGGTTTTGCTGAGGTTTGTAGGCCGATGTGAAATTGTCGGGCGGAGAAACGATGAAAACCGCCAAAGCAGAAACCAAAGCCACACCAGCCAAGGCCAACAAATCGTTACGGAAACGGATACCTTTCTCCTTGTAAACCAAGGCAAAAAACGCCATCAAGACCACATTCTTAATGATGGATTGCCACGGATTGAACTGCAACACGTCGCCGAAGCAATGGCAATTGTCGGTGCGGCCAATCAGTTGAGCGTAAATTAATAATAATGTGTAGCCAATCAACATGGCCACGCTTCCCCACCACATCAGCCTGTGGAAACAATTGGAAACCAATCCAATGCCAAGCGCCAACTCGGCAATGATGGCAGCGCGCGCCACTAAAAAAGAGAAGTTGAGGCTGAAAAAATGATAGCTGTAGACATAAATCTCAAACTGATCCATGTCGACGATTTTCAGAATAGCCGAAGCAATGAAAACCAGTCCCAAGACGATTTTCAGCACCAGAGGAAATATCTCTTTCAGTTTTTTCATTCTTCAAAAAAGATAAGGCATACACCCTAAGGAATATGCCTTACCTTAATAATTCAGAATAGAATTATTTCTTTTCGCAATGGAACACTGCACCAGCGATTTGACCAACTTGAGCGCTCCAAGCACCATTGTTTTCAAGATCCTGACAACTGCCTTCAGTAATGACTCTTTCACCCAACGGGAAATTGGTCGTTACACCAAAGACATTAAGATCGTATGAGCAAACGCATGTCTTTTCCTTTGAACATGAGGCGAAACCGAGCATGGCTACGGCTGCCAAAACTAACAAAACTTTCTTCATTTTTAAATCTGTTTATGGTTAATAAAATAAAATGTTTTAAACAATCAATCCCAAAATTGCCACCAAGGCTTGTCTTCAGGATTGTGGGTTACCTCCTCTTTCGAAATCTCCACGCAAGTCACATGACCCCATCCCGAAAATTCCTTCGACTTTTCCTCGCATGAGGAATGGTCGAGAATCAGATAATAGTCTTCCTCATCGTGGCCCAAATTCACGGCTTCGTCTTCGATAATCGTCGAACAACGGCAATAACGCTCTTTCTTGCAGGAAGAGAACGCCACCAGCAGCACCAAAGCCATAACCATCAAAACTTTCTTCATTGTCATTGATATTTTCTGCAAAAGTATAAAAATTCCTCCAGCAGAACGCATTTTCAGTCATTTTCTTGTTCAAGTCTCATTTTTCTTTGTTACATTTGCACACGTTAAACACTTAAATTCACATACTATGAGAAAAAACTTTACCAAACGTCCCTTCAAAAAGGCAGCAATCATTTTTGCATTTTTGTTTACTGGCATCATCTCCGCTAATGCACAGGTTTATCTTGGCGGCGGGTTCAGTTATCACACCACGGAAGATGAGGATGTCTTCTATAAAGACAAAATCAAAAATTTCACCATCTCGCCTGAAGTCGGTTACGAATTTTCGCACTTTGCAGTGGGCTTGGCAGTCGGGTTTCAAAACTCAAGAAACCATTTGAGTTTTTCCGTTTCAGATGTGACATTCCAATATCATGATTACAACAGCACGAACATTATGCCTTATTTCAGATGGAATGTCGTGAAAAAGAGCCGAGTCGCATTTTTCTTAGACGCCACTTGGGAGCATTGCATTTTAACAGACATTTTTCATCAAGGGCATGAAATTGACGGCAATCGTGAAGAAACGATAGAAAAAGACAGTCGCAAAGCAAACTTCGCTGGCATTCGTCCCGGTATTTCTTTAAGCATAACCGACCATTTGTCTGCATTGATGCACTTTGGCATCATTGGCTACTCAAGTGACTATGATTTTTTCGGCTTTGAGAAATTCGGAGTTGATTTAAGCATGTCAACGGCAAGCCTCAGTTTTTACTATGTCTTTTAGTCATCAATCCTAAAATTCAACCGTCATGAAAAGAGCAATCATCATCGGCTTTCTGCTGGTAATTTCGGCTGCTGCAAATGCACAGGTGTTTTTCGGAATTGGACTATCAAAATACCGTTCCTTCTACAGAAGTGAAGAATACGTTGTAGATATAGGTCATTCACACGATTTTTATTACGGACATGATAAATATTATGTTTCCTTTGAACATTACATTATTAATGACCGACCTGTTAAAAGCGGATCATTTTCCTCCGTCTTTGGCTATCAATACAAGCGATTCACATACGGTTTTGCCTTTGATTATAATCAGTTGCAATGGAGAAATGGAAGTCATAATTTAAAGGAAAGTACTATCAGCATCTGTCCTTTGTTTAGATATGATTTGATTCAAAAAGACAAGATTGATTTCTTTCTCGAAGCATCCTGCTGTTTCGCAAATTCAATAATTAAACAAGACAACCTTACATCAGCAAGAGAAGGAGGCGTTTGTTTCGGTGTGCAGCCTGGCATTCGTTACCATTTCAATTCTCACTGGTCAATGGTTGCCTATTGGGGCATGATTGCATACAGCGGCAATGGCAACGTATATAATTTTGATGGATGGAATTTCACATTCGACACCAAATCCGTCTCTTTTGACGTTTATTTTAATTTTTAAGACAATTGCAAATGCAAGACTTTGAAATACAAAACACTTTAGCCGAACTATGCCGCACAATCGGCGAAACGCCTACCGACATCAAGAACATTGCCGAATCGGGTTCGTCGCGGAAATATTATAGGATCTTTACCCAAAACGGCAGCCTTATCGGAACTTACAGCGACAACACGGAGGAAAACGAAGCCTTCTTCAGTTTCAGCCGCCATTTTTCCGGAATCGGATTGAATGTTCCCAAAGTATTGTGCATCAACGGAAAAAAGGATTGCTACCTCCAAAATGATTTTGGCGACGACAACCTTTTTGCCCACATCCAGCAAGCCTTGATGGCGAATGGCTACACGCCGCAACTCATCGAATCGTTTCAAAAAGTCCTGCATCATTTGGTGCGTTTCCAGACTGAAGGCCATCAAGGTTTAGATTACACGAAAGCCTATCCGTCAGCAAGTTTCGACCGCCAGGCCATCATTGACGACCTGAATTATTTCAAGTATTATTTCGTCAAGCCGCATCAGGAAATCATTTTCAATGAGACGCGGCTCAACAACGACTTCAACGCTTTCGCCGATTTCGTCAGCACGGCACCCAACGATTTCTTCATGTACCGTGATTTCCAGTCGCGCAACATTATGATGAAAGACGGCGAGCCTCATTTCATTGATTTCCAAGGCGGACGGCGCGGTCCTTTGCAATACGATGTGGTCTCGCTGCTCTATCAGGTCAAAGCGCAGATGCCACAAGACCTGCGCGACCAGCTCGTCACCTATTATAAAAAGGAACTATCCGCCCACCTCGACCTTGATGCACTCAAATTCGATGAATATCTCCCCTATTTCGTTTATCTCCGCTTGATGCAAGTGCTTGGCGCATACGGTTTTCGCGGTCTCATTCAGAAAAAATCACACTTCTTGGAAAGCATTCCTTTTGCCCTCAAGGAAATCCGTTTGCTGAGCGAAACCACCCCTCTGACACAATTTGCCGAACTGCAAAGCGTCATCGGCCAACTCAAGCAATTGGAAGAACGCTACACGCCAAAACCAGCTGGTTGTCTGACCGTTACCGTCAACAGCTTTTCATTCCGCAAAGGCTATCCCGACGATTTCAGCGGCAACGGCGGCGGTTTCGTCTTCGACTGCCGTGCCTTGCCCAACCCAGGCCGCGAACCCGAGTTCAAAACCAAGACCGGCCGAGACATTGAAGTCGTTGAATATCTGCTTGCAAAACCGCAGACCCACGTTTTCCTTGAACACGTGAAAGGCATTGTGGCGCAAAGCGTCAACAATTATTTAGAGCGTCATTTCAGCAACCTGATGCTCTCCTTCGGCTGCACGGGAGGCCAACACCGCAGCGTGTTTTTCGCCCAAACCATCTACGACTGGCTGAAAAAAGAATACCCAAACATCCATCTCATTCTCAACCACCGCGAAAGAAAAATCAAGGAGGAACGCAAACCATGAATACTGCAATGATTTTAGCCGCCGGATTAGGCACGCGGCTCAAGGAACTGACCCACGACAAACCCAAAGCTTTGGTCGAAATCAACGGCAAGACGCTGTTGCAACGCACCATTGAGACACTCATTGCCAATGGTTTTGAGCGCATCATTATCAATGTGCATCATTTTGGAAATCAAATCATTGAGTTTGTCAAGACACACCCATTTGATGCCGAAATCCTGATTTCCGACGAGCAGCAGCAACTCATGGACACAGGCGGCGGCATTATTCAAGCATCACCCCTCTTCACCGATACCGAAGCCGTACTCATTCACAATGTCGACATCATCAGCGATGTGAACCTCAAAAACCATTACCAGCGTTTCATCCAATCAGGCGACGACGCTTGGTTGCTCACCCAAGACCGCGAAACGGCGAGAAAACTTCTTTTCAACAATGAAAACCAACTCATTGGATGGAAAAACAAGAATACCGGACAATTCAAATGGGTAAACAATGCCACAGAAAATTACAAGGAAAGAGCTTTCAGCGGCATGCACATTTTCAAGCCAACGCTCTTTGCCGATTTCGAGAAAAAAACCGTCAGCGTCATTGACTTATACCTTAATTTGGCACAACGCAAACAAATCATTTCCAAAGAGATACAGGCAAATCTTTGGTTTGATTTAGGAAAAATAGAACAATTGGAAGAAATCAAAAACAAAATATGAACACACCTTTCATCAGCCGATTAGCGCAACACATCACGGCCAATTTCGACCTGAAAAAACAAAACCTGACCATCGTCTTTCCGAATAAGAGAGCGGCATTTTACCTTCGTTCCGAGTTCAAACGCATCATCAACGACAACATTTGGCTGCCGCAAATGCTCTCCATCGAGGAAGCCGTCACGCAATGGAGCGGCATCACGCTTGTTGACAATTTGGATTTACTTTTCGAACTGATTGACATTGATGCAGAACTACATCCCGACAAGCAGAAAAGCGACAACGACCTGAGCATTTTCGGCAGTCAGGCCACACAAATGGCAAAAGATTTCGACGAAATCGACCAATATGACGTAAACGCAGAAGAACTTTTCAATTTCATTGTAGCCGATAAGGAACTGCAAATCTGGAACTTCGATGAAGAGCAACGCAAGGAAAAGGAAAAGAAATACTTGCAGTTTTTCAATTCTTTGCACGACTATTATCTGAAACTTCACGAGAGACTTGCCACACAAGGCAAAGGCTACTACGGCATGATTACGCGCCAGCTTTCGCACCTCAATGACGAGGACCTTTCAAAAAAAGTCGGCGACCGTTTCATCATCTTTGCCGGTTTCAACGCCTTGACCCGTACCGAAGAAACGATTATCGAAAAACTCGTCAAATATGGCAAGGCCGAAGTCATATTCGATTACGACCGCTATTACATTGAAGACGAGAACAATGAAGCTGGATTTTTCGCACGCCGTTATCAGGAAAAACACAGAAAATGGCTGGCCGAAGGCATCAGCGAAAGACTTTTGGAGGAAGAAAAAAACATCCACATCATTTCGTGCAGCGGCAGCACCATACAAGCTAAAGCCCTGCAAGACAACCTGCAATACATCAACGACAAAGACACGACCGTCGTCCTCGCCGACGAAAACCTGCTCATCCCCGTGCTGAACGCAATTCCCGACACAGCAACATACGCCGACCTGAAAGTATCAATGGGTTATCCGCTTCAGCAAACACCAATCAATCAACTCCTTAAAGAATACTTCATTCTCCAACGCGGAAAGAAACTCAAGCGGAAAATCAGTGTAAAAGGCGAAGAAAAAACCATTGAAGGCTGGTATCTTTGGCCGATTTTGCGCATCATGGACTTGGAAATCACGAAAATCATTTTCAGTCAGGCAGAGACGCAAGCCTTTACGCAATGGAAAGCCGATGCCGTCAAAAAAGGCACTTTCATCTTTGAGGAAAACGCCATTGAAAGCTTCAATAAATTCCCTGATTTACAGAAATTTCTACTTTTGATTCTGAAAGCCAACGAAACGCCCGGACAAATTCTGGATTCCATTAGGGAAATGCTGTGTTTCGTGGCACAAAAGACACAGAAACAATCGCAGGACAACGACCTTCTTTTCCTGCTCAACCAAATCAGCGAAATTGGCAAAATCATCAACCGACTCGATTTGGTCATCAAAAAGCACAAGAAATATGTCACTGACACACAAGACGTTGAACTTCTTTTCCGATTGGTCAGCATTGGCAATGCCATCAAACTCAACAGCAGCACCACCGACGGACTGCAAATCATGGGTCTGTTGGAAACCCGCAACCTCGATTTTGGAAAGATTCACATTCTGAGCGTCAACGAAGGCATTTTGCCCGCCGAAAAACCACAAGGCAGCTTCATTCCGAGTTTCATCAGGAAAGCCCACGACCTGCCCGGCTACTACGAAAAGCAAGCCGTTTTTGCCTACCATTTCTACCATTTGCTGCAAAGCGCCAACGACATTTATCTCTATTACAACGACGTAGGCAACAAATCGGGCGGCGAACCCAGCCGTTTCATTCTTCAGATTTTGCAGGAATTGCCCAAACGAAACGCAAAAATACGCATCACGGAAGAACCTTTTTCGGGACAAACAGCCAATTCTGGCGAAATCAAAAAACTTGCCGCCGACAAGGAACCTGCTTTGGAAGAACTACAGAATATGATTTGCAAGAAAGGCCTAAGTCCCACAGCCATATCGACTTACATCAATTGTCCGTTTAGGTTTTACCTGAAATACATCAAGAAAATCGAAGACAACAGCGTTGATGAAGACACGGGCAGCAACATCACCGGCAGCATCATTCACAAGACTTTTGAATCCTTATTCCAGCCTTATCTGCCCAATGACGGTAAAAGGCAAATCATTGATAAAGAATTATTTATCAACAATATAAAGCCAAACGCAGAGAAAGAGCTACAGAAAGCCATCGAGGAAAAGCTGCCCGGCGGACTGTCGGACATCGGCTACAACTACATGGACAAACTCGCCTTGCACAAATGGCTTTATGCCTATCTCGACTACACCGAAAAATGTTTGGAAGACAACGAACTCATCATGTTGGAATTGGAGAGCAACCTAAGCAGTTCAATGACAATCAACGGTTTACAATGCAATTTTGCAGGCTACGCCGACCGCATTGACAAATACGGCGACACCTACCGCGTCATTGATTACAAGTCAGGATATGTTGATGATGCTTCCATCAAGCTGCCATACCGTCAAGAAGGCGAAAACGACATCGATTACCTCAAGCGCATTCCCGAAAA
>JAZQPN010000069.1:0-12148 GCA_045628585.1 Bacteroidales bacterium
GTGTTGAGCCGTAAGATTTCGGAATTGGGCATCTACCCTGCCGTCGACCCGCTGGATTCAACCTCCCGCATCCTCGACCCGAACATCGTTGGCGAACTGCATTACAACACCGCACAGCGCGTCATCAACCTGCTGCAGCGCAACAAAGAATTGCAGGACATCATCGCCATCCTCGGCATGGAAGAACTTTCGGAAGAAGACAAGATTGTCGTCCACCGTGCCCGCCGCGTGCAGCGTTTCCTGTCGCAGCCATTCCACGTTGCCGAACAGTTCACCGGCCTGAAGGGCGTGATGGTGCCAATCGAAGAGACCATCCGTGGCTTCAACATGATTATGGACGGCGAAGTCGACCAGTATCCTGAAGCAGCCTTCAACCTTGTCGGCACCATCGACGATGCCATCGCCAAGGGTGAAGAGATGCTCAAACAAGCTCAATAAACTGCGCCATGAAAGTCGAAATCATTTCTCCCTCATCGAAACTGTTTTCGGGCGAAGTCAAGTCGGTAACGGTGCCCAGCAAAATGGGTCCCTTCACCCTACTCGACCACCACGCCCCTATCGTCGCCATCCTCGAAGCAGGCAAGGTGACGCTGACCGACGAACAGGGAGAGAACCAGGAATTCGTCATCAAGGGCGGTTTTGCCGAACAACATGACAACACATTGATAGTCTGTGCAGAACTATGAAGAAAGACGTCTTGACAACCAAATATCTGGCAATTTTCCTGCTTCTCTGCCTCGTGATTGACGGCATTCTGCTGTGCTGGCTTTCGCCCAAAGTGGAGATTTGGAACCGCTGGATGGCCATGATACCGATTATCTACATGATTCTCGGTGCCTATTACGCCAACCTCATGAAGAAAAACGTCGACAACAACCCCAACAAACTGAATTGGCTTTATATTTACAAAGGTATAAAGATTGTCGTCAGCATCGTGATGATGGTGCTTTATCTGGTCTTCGTCAAGCAAAGCGTCAAGCTGTTTCTCATCATCACGGCATTGTGCTATCTCATTGCCCTGGTGACCGAGACCTGCATCTACACCGACTATGTGAAACAATCAAAAAAAGAGAGTAATAAAGCATGAACAATGTCTTTAAACATATCAGACACATTTTGGCAGCGGTGCTGCTGATGTTTATGGTTCCGGCTATGGCTCAAGACTCAATCAGCGAGATGCCAGAGGCGGCCGAACCTGCATTGGCGGAAACCATTGCCGAAAAAGAGGCACCTGCCGAAGAAGGCGAAAAATTCGATGCCAAGTCGTTCATTTTCGGTCACACCGGCGATTCCTATTGTTTCCACATCACCGAAATCAAAGGCAAGCCTGTCTGCGTTTGGCTGCCCGTCATCGTGAAGAGCAAGGAACAAGGCTGGTGCGTCTTTTCATCGAAACACGTCTGCGAACTGAAAGACGGCGAGACCTACAACAATTTCTTCATCGAGCCGATGACATCCGATTTCAAGCCGGGCAAACTGGTCGAAATCAACAGCGCCGGCGAAGTGGTGCGTCCGTTCGACATTTCGTTCACCAAGAACGCCTTCGGCATCTTCCTCGTGTGCATCTTCCTGCTGGCTTTCTTCCTGCCTGCGGCTGCCAAATACAAGAAAGACCCGATGGCTCCGCCAACCCGTTATCAAGGCATGGTGGAATGGCTCACCTACATGGTTTTGGACGGCATCGTGAAGCCATCCATCCATGGTGACAAATACAAGAAGTTTGCACCTTATTTATTAACGGTGTTCTTCTTCATCTTCTTCAGCAACATCTTCGGTCTGATACCGTTCTTCCCATTCAGTGCCAATGTCACAGGCAACCTTTCCATTACGGTCGTCCTCGCCCTGCTGACCTATTTCTTCGTCAATGTATTCGGCAACAAGCACTATTGGAAAGACATCCTTTGGCCCGATGTGCCTATCTTCCTGAAGGCCTTCCCGCTGATGCCTATCATCGAACTGATTTCCACCATCACCAAGCCTTTCGCCCTGATGGTCCGTCTATTCGCCAACATTTTGGCCGGCCACATCATCATCATGGTGCTGATGGGACTGATCTTCATCCTTGGCGGCATGTACGGCACTGGCGTCGGAGCCGGCGTTTCCGTCATTTCCATTTTCATGTCGGTCTTCATGACCGCTTTGGAACTGTTGGTAGCCTACATCCAGGCCTACGTATTCACCATGCTGTCCTCACTCTTCATCGGCTTGGCCCAGGAAGAGCCTAAGGAAGCGTAAAAACGATTAAACAAGACAACAAATAAACAAACAATAATCCATTAATTAACTAAATCATTAAAATCATGTTAGCAATCATTCTTCAAGCAGCTCAAGCAGTAGCAGACTTGGCTCCGCTGTCAAAAGTCGGCGCAGCAATCGGTGCAGCAATCGCAATCATCGGTGCAGCTATGGGTATCGGTAAAATCGGTCAATCCGCAATGGAAGCCATCGCCCGTCAACCGGAAGCAGCTGGCGACATCCGTTCCAGTATGATTATTGCAGGCGCTCTCGTCGAAGGTGCAACTCTGTTTGCCATCGTCGTTTGCGTTTTGGCTGTTCTTTAATTGTAAATCAGTCTGGGGTTTGCCCGCAAACCCCAGACATTTAAAATGTTGAAAAAATGGATTTATTTCTTCCCGAAAGTGGTCTGATAATATGGATGCTCATCGCGTTCCTTATCGTTTTCGTCATCCTTGCCAAGGTAGGTTGGCCAATGATTATGAACGCCGTCGACAAGCGCAACCAACATATCATCGACTCACTCAAAGCAGCGCAGGAAGCCAACGAAGCCTTGGCTGGCGTTGAGGAAAAGAGAAAAGAAGTCATGGCAGAGACACAAGCCGAGCAAATCCGTATCATGAAGGAAAGCCAAGAGCTTAAGAATCAGATTATGGAAGAAGCCAAGGCCCAGGCACGTGCCGAAGCCGAAAAGATTGTGGCCGATGCCCGTCTCCGCATCGAAAAGGAACAGGCCGAAGCCATGTCACAAGTGAAAAACGAAGTGGTGGCCCTTTCGGTCAGCATTGCAGAGAAGCTGCTGCAACGCGAACTGGGAGACAAGAAGTCGCAAAGCGATTACATCGACCAACTGCTCAAGAACAACAACCAACATATTGAGGCATAACCATGAACGACGGAAAGATATCGGTCAGATACGCAAGAGCGCTTTATAACCTCGCCTGTGAAAACCGGTGCGAAGACACGGTTTATGAAGCATTACGCAACTTTACCGTTAGTGTTGGCCAAAACCTTGCCCAATTTGACGCTGTCCTGGCCAATCCCATCATCAGCGATGATGACAAGGTAGGCCTCATCAATGCCGCCATCGGCGAATCGGTTCCCGACTGCCTCAAAGGTTTTGTCAAATTCGTCGTCGAACAAGGACGCGAAAGCAAGATGTACCTGATAGCACTGAAATATCAGGAAAAATACCGTACCGACAAGAACATCCTGCTCACCCATGTCACGACCGCTACGGAATTGCCGGCTGAGACCTTGGAGAAAATCAAGACATACGTCGAAAAGATTTTCCATGCCACGGTGGAAACCACTGTCAGCATCGACCCGAAACTCATCGGCGGCTACACCCTCGACATCGAAAACAACCGTATGGATGCCAGCGTTGCAGGGCAATTAAATAAGGTAAAAGAAGAACTGAGACAACAAAACATATAAAATATGGAAGCCACAACATTAAATCAGACGCAAATCCATCTCCTAAAGATGTTTTCATACGCGAAGACAGACGAAGCACTGCAACGTCTGAAAGCGGCTCTCGTTGCCTTTTACTCCCAAAAAATTGACGAGGAGATGGATGCCTTATGGGAATCAGGCGAAATGAATGACGAAAAACAGGAATCTTTCAAAAACGGCCATCAACGTACACCTTATAAAAAGTCATGAAAAACATTGTTCTTGATACAAATTGCCTTTTGGCATGCCTTTCCCGAAACAAGGAAGAGTATGTCGTTTGGAAATCTTTGCAAGAAGGTGTTTACAATCTTTGCCTGACCAACGAGATCATTGATGAATACACAGAAATACTCGGACGTAATCTTTCACCGACAATAGCTGAAAATGTAATATCACTTTTATTAAACCTTGAAAATGTTGTTTTCATATCCACATATTTCAGTTTCCATTTGATCAATTCTGATGAAGACGACAATAAATTTGTGGATTGTGCAATCGCCGCCAATGCAACATGTATCGTAACAAACGACGCTCACTTCAAGGATTTAGACAAAGTGGATTTCCCTAAAGTCAGTCATATCAGATTGGAAGAATTTGTCAGGAAACTAAGAGAATTATCGAATTGAATACAAATAAAATATCATAATATGTCAGACATCAAACCTAGTGAAATATCAAGCATCCTGCAAATGCAGCTCCAACATCTGAGCAGCAAGGTTCAGTTTGAGGAGATTGGCAAGGTGCTGCAAGTGAGCGACGGCGTGGCCCGTGTCTATGGTCTGGAGAAGGTTCAGTCGAACGAACTGGTCCAGTTTGAGAACGGCACCATGGGCGTTGTGCTCAATCTGGAAGAAGACAATGTCGGTGTCGTGCTTTTGGGACCAACCGAAGGCATCAAGGAAGGCGAAACTGTGAAGCGCACCCAGCGCATTGCATCCGTCCTCGCAGGCGAAGGCATGTTGGGCCGCGTAGTCAACGGCTTGGGTCTCCCAATCGACGGCAAAGGCCCTATCCAAGGCAAGACCTACGAGATGCCGCTCGAGCGCAAGGCTCCTGGCGTCATCTTCCGTCAGCCTGTGAATGAGCCGCTGCAAACCGGCTTGAAGGCCATCGACGCCATGATTCCTATCGGCCGCGGACAGCGTGAGCTTATCATCGGCGACCGTCAGACCGGTAAGACCGCCATTGCCATCGACACCATCATCAACCAGAAGGAAAACTTCAAGAAAGGCGACCCGATTTACTGCATCTATGTGGCTGTAGGTCAGAAGGGTTCAACCGTTGCCAATCTAGTCAACACCCTCGAAGCCAACGGCGCCATGGACTACACCATCGTAGTCTCCGCCACTGCTTCCGACCCTGCCGCCATGCAGTTCTATGCACCATACGCTGGCGCCGCCATCGCCGAATATTTCCGCGACACGGGGCGTCATGCCTTGGTCATCTACGACGACTTGTCGAAACAGGCTGTGGCTTACCGCGAAGTCTCTCTGATTTTGCGTCGTCCTCCAGGGCGTGAAGCTTATCCTGGCGATATCTTCTACCTGCACAGCCGTCTGCTTGAACGTGCCGCCAAGGTCATCAAAAACGATGATGTGGCCCGCAAGATGAACGACCTGCCGGAAAGTCTGAAAGACATCGTGAAAGGCGGCGGTTCAATGACTGCACTTCCTATCATCGAAACACAGGCTGGCGACGTCTCAGCATACATCCCGACCAACGTGATTTCCATCACCGATGGCCAGATATTCCTGGAGACAGGCCTCTTCAACGCAGGTGTACGTCCGGCTATCAACGTAGGTATTTCGGTGTCGCGTGTCGGTGGTAACGCACAAATCAAGTCCATGAAGAAAGTGGCCGGTACGCTGAAACTCGACCAGGCTCAATTCCGCGAAATGGAAGCCTTCTCGAAATTCGGTGCCGAACTCGATGCCGCCACCATCGCCATCCTCGACAAAGGCACAAAGAACGTTGAACTGCTGAAACAGAATCAGTATTCGCCAATGCCAGTCGAAAAGCAAATCGCCATCATTTTCTGCGGTACCAACGGACTGCTCAGCAAAGTGCCGGTCAACCGTGTCCGCGAATTTGAAAAGCAATATCTCGACATCCTCGATGCCAAGCACCGCGACATTCTCGACCAACTGAAATCAGGCAAAATCGACGATAACATCAAGGCAATCCTGAAAGAAGAAGCTTTGGCACTCAGCGAACAATTCAAATAACAGGCTGCGAGACAACGGGACTGCGAGACAACGAGGATTCGTGGTCTCGCAATCTCTAAGGCCCGCAATCTCGAAATCAAACAACTAAGCAATGGCATCACTGAAAGAAATACGTGCACGAATTGCATCGGTGGCTTCGACACAGAAAATCACCAACGCCATGAAAATGGTGTCGGCGGCAAAACTGAAGAAAGCCGAGGCTACGACTTTGAAGTTCGTCCCTTATAAAACCAAGCTTTCCGAAGCGCTGACGAATTATCTCAGCTCGATGGAGGAATCGGTCAACATTCCGCTCGCCGAGCACAGAGAGGTCAGGAAAGTGGCGCTGATGGCATTTTCGTCGAACAGCGGCTTGTGCGGTGTCTACAACTCCAACATCAACAAGCTTTTCAAGGCCACCTACGATGAATATGCCGCACAAATCGGTGCTGAGAACATCCTGATTTACACCGTCGGCAAGAAAATCAACGACTACATGAAGCGCGTCGGACTTCCCGTCGAAAAGCATTATCATGAACTCAGTGAAAAACCGAGCTACGATTCGGCTTGCGAAATCAGCGACATGTTCGTCGACATGTTCCTCAAGGGTGAAATCGACAAGGTGGAATTGATTTTCAACCACTACAAGAACACAGGCGTTCAGATTCCGCAACGCGAAGCCGTGTTGCCGCTTTCCACCGACATTGAAACGGCCAACGACAGCAAATCCTCATTGGATTACATCGTTGAACCTTCGAAAGAAGAGTTCGTCAACGAACTGGTGCCTAAGGTTTTGCGCACCAACTTCTACTCCACCATGCTCGACGCCTTCACGGCTGAACACGGTGCCCGCACCACTGCCATGCACATTGCATCCGACAATGCCGAGACCTTGTCGCAAGAGCTGAAGATACTCTACAACAAAGCACGTCAGGAAGTCATCACCAACGAACTGATTGATATTGTCGGTGGCGCTGAGGCGTTGAATGGATAATACGAAATCAATTATTTAAGACGCGACGAATCGCGTCTCTACAGATAAAAACCGTCATTCAGGCTTGAATGGCGGTTTTTTATTTCCGTTTATTTTTGAAAGATTTCTATCTTTGCAGCGATGAAACTGAAACATCTCATAATGTCTTTCGCCGTGTTTGCGGCTTTGTTTTCCTGCACAAGGACAAATGCTCCGTTGCCTGAAGAAGACATGCTTTATCGCGTGGAGTGCTTCTATCAGCAGAATCCCGACAGTGCCATGCAGATTCTCGACACGCTGAATGTTTCGGTGCTTTCGGAAAAGGAGCAGGCTCATTATTGCCTGCTGAAAGCAAATTTGAAGGTCTTGGCACGGCAAAACGATACCGAAATGGATTCTCTTTTCCAAGTGGCCGCAAACTACTTTGTTGGAGGAAAAGACAAATATTATGAAGCCAAGACATATTTCAATTTGGCATGGCAATATGGTTTGAAAGGTGAAGGCAAACAGGCCATTCTCGACTATCGTTTGAAAGCTCTGCAAAGCATCGAGCAATGTGGCCATGTCGATGAACGCCTTATACGCTTTTCTCCCAACCCCACTGACGAAAAGAGCGAAATCGACCGCGTGAAATACGCCATCCATCAGCGTCTCGGAATGTCGTATGCCGCATCAGGCTATTTCAGGGAAAGCATCGGCCACCTGAAGCAAGCCGACAGTTATTATGCTGAAAAAGAGAGCACAAGAGACCGACTCATCACGGCATATCCTTTAGGAATGTCTTATCTGGCTGTCAATGAATACGACAGTTGTCTGATGTATTATCAGATTGGACTTCATTCCGCTGAAATGATTGGCGACACCATCGAGGCTTCATATTTTCACAAAGCGTTGTCCACATATTATCTCTATTGCTATGAGACCCAGCATTATGAAAGTGAAGAAGACGGGGTGGCGCTGATTCGCCAAGCGGTTGATGAATGTCGTTCGGGGTTAGAAGTTCTGCGTTTCATCGACGAGGCACTTTCATATACCTACCGTCGCGAGTTGCTTGAAGATTTGTCGCAAGCCTATTTCGATTTGCAGCAATACGATTCCTGTGTTTATTATAGCCGGATGACCGAAGAAATAAGTGCTGAGCATTACAACTTATCCACTCATTACAAACGTCTATACCAATCCTACAAAGCCCTTGGCGACGAAACGAATGCTGCCGTTTATGCGGAAAAACTGATAGAAAGCAGCGCCAATGATGGTGCCGAGCGGAAAGTCGTTGCCGAGGTAAAGGCCGAATACGACAAACAGCAGGAACTGCAGCGTGTGGAAAGCGAACAGCAATTGAAACGCTATCGCCTTTATCTTTGGATAGCCTTGTTGACCATCTTGCTGATGGTGCTGTTTGGTGTGGCGTTTCGCTATCGCAAAAACAAAGAATTGGAAACGCTGAAACTCCACGAAGTGCAACGACAGTTGCAAGCTGAACTGGAAAAAACCACACAGCACCAAAAGGAAATGCTGCAGCAAAGGGTTTTGTCGATGTACCAATCGGGGGTCGGCGACAGGTTGCGGCTTATTATGGATGAGTTCGAAAACGCCTATCCGTCGTCCTTGATAAAATTGAAGCAGGCTTGCCCCAATTTGAACGACACCGAGCTCCGCATTGTCATTCTTTCGTTCCTTGGCTTCCGCGCGAAAGAGATGGCCGACTTGTTGGGGCTGAAGGAAAACACGGTGACACAATACCGCTCAAACCTCAAGAAAAAAGCTGATTCCGATATTGTCTCCACCTTTGTCGGGCAATAAAAACCTATATTTTAAAGGTTTTCAATCTATTGTTTTTTAATTATTTACATTTTTATCAAGGCGTAAAAACCTATATCCTGACATTGTGATTGTTTTTTCGGCAATCATTTGCTATAGTTTTGCAAATTTATTACAATCACATCAAACCGATTAAAAATGTACAATAAAATGGAAAAATCGAATCGATTCAAAATGAGAAAACCAGCAAAACTTTACACCCTGCTTGCGCTCCTGCTGTTGACAGGAAGTGTTACGTTGCAAGCGCAGAGACTTGAACCAGTGGAAATCTTCGAGTCGCCCATGATTGTCGCCTACCATTTTTGCCAATGGAATGAGAAGGAAGTATTGCTCAATGCAAATGTATTGGGCGACGGACGCTACATCATTAGAATGGATGAAGACGGCAACGGTCTGGAAATGGACAGCTGGCTCCTTTATGACAACACCTGCTCATTTCTTACGGAGAGTAAGTTTTTCAGAAACAGTAATGGCGAAATTTGCTTCTATTATGTGAAAGGCCCAGACAGGCCTATTGTTTGCAAGGTCTCCATTTCTGAAGATTTGGAACTGACTACTTTTGAGTTTCCCGATCCTTTCCCGATTCCGGAAGAAATTCCCCACGACCAATGGTGGGATTTTGAGTGGCTGCCCAACGAGGATGGAAGCGTGTTTGTTTCGAGTTCCTATATTGACAATTACAAAAGTTATAGCGTAATGGCGCGTTACAGCGATTCGGGTGAGTTGACCCACCAACGGATAGAAGAAACAGAGCGCACATACCTTTGCCTGTTACCGCCGAAAAAAGGTGAATCGGGTTGCCGCCTTGTGATGGATGACCCCGATGCCAAGGATATTAATTCGGCGTGCGTGATTTTTGACGACAGCTTGAATGTAGTTGATACCAAACACGGCATCTACAGTCAGGCAATTGGAGTCTATAGGCCTTATTACGAACATTTTGCAGTCCATCCTGAAACGGACATGGTCTATCTTATATCCGATGTCAGTTTCCCAGCTTTCAACGGTAACCCAAAGATAGGACAAGACCTCTACATGAGCCAGTTTGACCCAGATTTTGAGCAGACAAAATATGTCATGGGTCCATATACCGATGACGAACACGACCAAAAGGCAATGTGTGAAGCAATTGACTTTCACGGCGACAACATTTATATGTGCGGCTATATGAACATGATGGACTTCTACGGAGGTGACATTCGGAAGACGGAAAACTTTTATGTGGCTTTGTTTGACGGGAGCATGAACCTTAAAGGTGAAATTTACTACCATAATGATGCGCAAATGTTAACACCATTCAGCATTCATGCGCTTCCGTCCGGAGGCTGTTTGGTATCGACAAGCGGCTATGACCGTCAGACATTTGAGCAGCGACATTCAATTTTCAAGCTTTCTGATGAGATTATTTTAGATGTTGAAGAAGCCCACGCTGCAGGTTTCGCCGTGGCTGTTGCTTATCCTAATCCGGGGAAGGATGTGCTGAACATTAGGACGGGATTGAAGAATGCCCGAGTGGAGGTGTATGATATGAATGGGAGGATGGTTTATAGGCAAGAGATTACGGAAAATGTCACTTCGATAAATGCCGAAGGGTGGCATTCGGGTGCTTATATCTGGAAAGTTATGTCAGACAACAAAGATGCGGAATCAGGCAAATGGATAAAACAATGATACTATGAAAACAACAAGAATTTACACCCTGCTTGCGCTGCTACTGATGGCGGGAAGGGTGACGATGAAAGCGCAGGAACTGAATGAAATTTTTTGGTCGCCCGATTCGTGGGTTTACAGCATGATGTTTGAGGACGAACATACGTTTGTTGCGAATAGGACTATCGTAGACCAATACTCCAATGTTGCGGAAATCCAATTTGTCAGGATGACCGACGAAGGCGAGGAACTGGCTTCGCAGCGGCTGTTTTCGCAGGAAGAATACGCCGAAAAGGTCTGGATGAGTCCTTTGCAGCGCCTTCCCGATGGCGGCTTGGCCCTTTTTTACGCGTCAAGGGTTGACGGTATCGCCACTTTCTATCGGGTGGATTTGAATGATGACCTTTCGTTCACCATCATTCAATTGGAATGGGAAACAGACGATTATTACGACTCGGACGCGACCTTTTATCCTTATAATACAGGTGTTGTTGTAAACAAGGACGGTAGCGCTATTATCACCTATCCGCCTCATAGCCAGTATCATCTGAACGGCACTGAAGCCATGCAGTTCCTCAAGTTTGACGACAAAGGACATCTTGTCGGTCAAAGATTGATGGAAGGCTATCGCGGACAAGACCGACATCACACGCTTCCGGCACCCGATTCGTTGGGATGCCGCATCATTTTACGGAGTAACGGCTCTCCCAAATTGGATTGCTATACTTTGGATGCCGACTTGAACACGATTGCTGTCAAGGAAAATGTGGAAGAATTGTCGTGGCCATACCAGTGTTGCCGTTTTGCCTATCTGAAAACCAACCCTGCTAATGGCAAGACATACTCGAATAACACCATCAACTATCCAGCATACGGCGGCAATCCTGCTATTGTAGAGGACATCATGATGAGCGTGTTTGATGCTGAAAACTTCCGCCAGACGAACTACACTTGGGGTCTTACCACACAAAGCAATGACGGCGCTGGAATACTTCAATCCATTGGTTTTGACAATGATAACAATGTGTATATGGTTGGCCAGATGGATAATGTTATGGCTAACGAGTTTCTGAACCGCAATCTGTACATTGCCTATTTGGACGAAAACCTTAACAAATTGGGTGAAATCTACCATGTGGATGATTATGCTTATATGGTGAAGTCGATGGCGGCTTGTCCCGAAGGTGGATGTCTTGTGAGTTGCCATAAAATCCATGAAGCCACTAATGAAGCAGGGAACTGCCTGATTAAAATCACGAAAGAGACTCTTGTCGGCATCGAGGAAGCGCATGATGCTGGTTTTGTTGTGGCTGTTGCCTATCCCAATCCGGGGAAGGATGTGCTGAACATCAGGACGGGATTGAAGGATGCACGAGTAGAGGTGTATGATATGAATGGAAGGATGGTTTATGGGCGAGAGATTACGGAGAATGTGACGGCGATTGATGCAGGGGATTGGGCCGAGGGTGTTTATGTTTGGAAGGTGTATACAACTGGCGTTTCGACAGGCTCAACGACCCTCGCGGAGACGGGGAAATGGATTAAGGAATAACCTTAGATCTTCATTCAGAATGAAGAGTTGAATAAGACCAAAGATGATTCTTGGGTTAAACACAGGATAATAAATTAACTGATTTACAAACAAACTAAAAGTAAAAGGAGAATCTAAAATGAAAAGATTTACGAAGACTTTGGTTGCGGCAATGATGGTTGTTGCGAGGAAATGGATGAATGAGTTGCTAAATGTTCGAAAGATGAAATCAATTAGGAATTTGATAATTTCGACAATCATTATGATTTCCACTGGCTT